>JAUPKT010000523.1 GCA_030837305.1 Thermodesulfobacteriota bacterium | reverse complement strand
CTTGTCGCAGTTCACGGCCAGATAATACGCTATTGGAAGAGAAACACCTTCAGTTCCCAGGCAGTTTCCGGTTTTCTCTTTGGCTGTGTTGCGCTTGTAGGAATGATGACGCCAGTTCACCTTGTGCCTGGGGTTATCTTTGATGGGCGTTCGATAGTTCTAAGTGTCGCCGGGTTGTTTGGCGGTCCTATTGTAGCCGGGGTCGCCGCCATAATGACCGGCGCATATCGGCTGTGGTTGGGCGGTCCCGGGGCGTTCGTGGGTACCTGTGTAATCTTGGAATCAGCCTGCCTTGGAGTGGCTTTCTATTATCTCCGTCGACGCTATCCAGGATTGACTCGAAACTTATACCTGTTTGCATTCGGCCTGTTGGTGCATGTGGCGATGCTCTTACTAACGCTGACGCTTCCTAGAGAAGCTATGCTTGAGACCCTTGAACACATAGCAATGCCAGTTCTGTTGATTTATCCAGCGGCCACGTGGCTGATCTGCCTTCTTTTTCTCGATCAGGAGTCGCGTGTTTCAACGGAGGAAACTGTAAGGAAAAATGCAAAGAACCTTAACGCTTTGTTTAACGCCGTTAACGAGAGTGTATTCCTCATAAGATCAGACGGCGAGATACTTGCGGCTAACGAAACCTTTGCGTCACGCCTTGGCAAGTCTTCTGAAGATATACTAGGCCATTGTGTTTTCGATTATTTGGAACCCACTGCGGCGGCAAGACGTAGGACATGGGTAGACGAGGTGGTCCGTTCAGGCAAACCAATGATGGTCGAGGATGAGAGACAAAATTCTATCGTGATTCACAGTCTCTATCCGATATTCAACCCTGAAGGAGTGGTCGATCGCTTGGCCGGATTTGCCAAAGATGTAACAGAGGTCAAACGATCAGAGTCAGCCATGAGAGACAGCGAAGCCCGATTTAGACTCTTTGTGGAGGCCGCCAACGAGGGGGTGTGGTCAATGGATGGGGACTACAGGACCGTTTTCGTCAACCAAAAAATGGCTGCGATGCTTGGCTACAGTCCAGAAGAGATGTTGGGCCGGACCGTTCACTCGTTTATGTTCGCAGAGGATATGCCGGATCACAAGACACGAATGTCAGAACGGATCCGGGGTGAAAAAGAGTCCTATGAGCGCCGATTCAGGCGAAAAGATGGGGAACAAATTTGGACACTCGTTTCTGCAACCCCTCTCAAGGATTCTCAAGGAAACTTCGCTGGATCATTTGCAATGTTCACGGACATAACGGACCGCAAGCATGCGGCGGATGTCCTTAGAGCTAGCGAGGAGCTTTACCGAAATCTTTTCGATCAGGCCAAGGAACAGGAAGAGCTTTATAAGGCCCTTCTGAATTGTTCCCCGGATCCGATAGTAGTCTATGATACAGACGGGAGAGTGCAATACCTCAATCCGGCTCACAGCAAACTATTCGGATGGACATTGGAAGAGGCTCAAGGCAAGCGTCTGAATACCCTTCCAGATTGGGATCTGGAGGCGACTCTTTCAATTATCAGCCAGATCTTGACTGACGGCGCAATGAATCAATCGTATGACACGCAACGCCTGTCCAAGCAGGGACAGTTGATTGATGTGAGTGTGAGTGGCGCGCGATTCCTGGACCATAACGGCAATCCCGCTGGTATGCTTGTCATACTTCATGACATAACCGACCGCAAGCTTGCCGAACGAGAGCGAGAGGCTCTTCGGACTCAACTTCTCCAGGCCCAGAAAATGGAAGCGGTCGGTACCCTTGCCGGAGGTGTCGCACATGATTTCAATAACCTTCTCCAAGCTATTTCTGGATACTCAGAGCTTCTTATGATGAATAAAAAACAGGGAGACCCCGAACTTGATGATCTCCAAAGGATATATGAGTCGACCAAGCGAGGAGCCGATCTCGTCAAGAGCCTTATGATGTTCAGCAGAAGGACTAAGCCTGAGCTTCGCCCTGTTGATTTGAACCATGAGATAGTAGAGGTGCAAAAGATCCTGTTTAAAACCATTCCCAAGATTATCGAGATGGTTTTACGTCTTAGCGGTAAACTGGAAACAGTCCTGGCGGATCCGTCTCAGATAGGCCAAATTCTCATGAATCTAGGGGTGAACGCCAGGGACGCGATGCCGGATGGTGGTACCTTGACCATTGAGACCGCAAACGTCCAGTTGGATTACGATAACAGCGGCATCCCGCCGGAAGTTAAGCCCGGTCCCTATGTATTGCTTACAGTGTCAGACTCAGGTTGTGGGATCGATAAGCAAACAGTGGAACACATCTTCGATCCATTCTTCACCACCAAGGAAGTCGGAAAAGGCACGGGCCTGGGGCTTGCCACAGTGTATGGCATTGTGAAGGAACACGAAGGCCTCATCACTTGTGACAGCGAACCCGGCCACGGGACCACATTCAAGATATATCTTCCGGCAATTCAGACGGAAAAGACATCAGAACTACCAAAAGACGACATACCCATTCAAGGGGGGACCGAAACCATTCTCCTGGTAGAAGATGAAGAATCATTGAGGTTAATGGGCTCCAGGCATCTCAACCAATATGGGTATCATGTAATCACGGCGTCTAATGGAAGAGAGGCTCTGGACATATACCCAAAAGAGGGCAAGAGTATCTCGTTGATCATCCTGGACCTGGTCATGCCCGTAATGGATGGCCGAAAGTGCCTGGAGAAGATTCTCGGGATCAATCCCAACGCCAAGGTTATTATAGCCAGTGGCGTTACTGAAGAAGGCTCGACAAATGTTGCCCAGGTAAAGGGGGCAAAAGGATCAATTAGGAAACCTTTCGACATCAAAGGACTGCTCCGTATGGTTCGTGAGGTTCTGGATAAGGATTAAGTTATTGCCATCCGCTCCCGAAAGCCTTAGAGGACATATAATCATTTGATCATTTGAGGCCTTTACATGGAACTACAGAAAACAATCATTGGCGATCTTAAGACCCGTATGGACAGGATTTTGACCCTGATAGCCATATTCTGGACTGTTGTAATTGTGGGAGCTTTCGCCTGGGATTATAGGGAGACATATTCAACCGCCATGACGATTGCTAAGAGCGGCCTTAAAGACAGCTTCAACAAGGACACTGTTTACCGCCGTTGGGCGTCGATCCACGGCGGTGTTTATGTTCCGGTGACTGATGACATGCCACCCAATCCCTATCTGGTCCACGTTCCAGAAAGAGATGTCACCACGACCACAGGCAAACAATTCACCTTAATCAATCCTGCATACATGACCCGCCAGGTCCATGAATTGGGTGAAAAGCAATATGGTCACAAAGGTCACATTACGAGCCTAAACCCTCTGAGGCCCGAGAACAGGCCGGATGATTGGGAAATAGTGGTTTTGCGGAAGTTTGAACAAGGGCAGGACGAAGTTTGTTCTCTCGATCCTATAGGGGATGTGACCTATTTGCGATTTATGCGACCCTTTGTGGTTGAGGAGGGCTGTCTGAAGTGTCACGGCCACCAAGGTTATAAAGTGGGTGACATTCGAGGAGGAATAAGCATTTCCACACCCTGGAAACCTGTTGAACAGGCTGTGTTTGAGATAATACGTTTAAAGGCGATCAGTTACAGTGGAATATGGTTTATTGGGATAGTCGGTTTATTGTTGGTACGAAGAAACATTAGAGATGATCTTTCTGAGCGTGAGCGGGCTGAGAAAGAAAAGTCTCATCTGACAAACGAGCTTCAGAACTCCCTTGCTGAAGTCAAGAAGCTCAGTGGATTTCTTCCAATTTGCTCTTCCTGCAAGAAGATACGAGATGATAAGGGTTACTGGAGTGAAGTGGAGAGATACATAGGCGAGCATTCGGAAGCCCAATTCAGTCACGGCATTTGTCCTGACTGTATGAGAAAGCTGTATCCGGAAATTGCTGATGATGTGCTCGGTCGTTTGGAGAAGGAAGAAAAGGAATAGAGAGGGATTTACGCATAAGCCTGGTGGGCGGATTAATTGCTGGAAGACGCAAGCTTTAAGGTCGATAGTAACTACGATGGACAGAGGCCAGATCAAATAGTGTTGTTTGAGTAGGTTATTGATTCCTGGTTTGTTTCGACGGTCAGACTCAGGTCAAATGACAATTCGGGCTCCGGCGCAATTTTTCGGGACTCTTTCGCCTCCATTTCGCTGAGAATCTTTTCCGCATCCGCCAGATCCGCAGGCTTGACAAAGAGTGTAACGCCTCTGAACATTTGTAGCGACGGATACGCCCATCCACAGTCGTCCTTTTGAATGTGGGCCTCTATGCCTTCAAAGCCGAGGAGTGAATTGGCAATGTTTCTGACTAGGCCCAGGCCTTAAATAGCCCCGACGTGTTCCACGTCATCTTGAACAGATGCAGGATATTTCTGATTCGTAGACCGTGACTTCTCTCCCATCGTTACAAATCACAGTGTATTCCCAATCACCATTTTCAGTTTCAAAT
>JAUPKT010000522.1 GCA_030837305.1 Thermodesulfobacteriota bacterium | reverse complement strand
TGTTTGGAGCGAAGGTGTCAGTGCAACAATTGTTCAATTACAGATGAACAAGGAATTTCATTTCTCACTATAAATAGTTCATCGTCAACTGTGATCATTTTTAATCGGCAGAGCTTGCTGTAACTGGCTCTCCTCCCGCTGTGATTGCAAGTTACGGAGGTTCCATCCGGATGGATTGGAATTCCTGAAAAGGTGTTTTAATTACTGTTCAAGTAATCATTCGGCCGCTTGAAAAAAAGGATTCTTAAAGAAGACCGCCTCGAAAAACGCAGGCACGTGTCAAGGCCGGAGTTCATTGTTTAGAGCTTTTTCCGGTCATGCTCTGAATTTGAATTCTAATTATGGCAGCTTTCTCGAGGGAATGCGGGCTGTATTCATGATCAGATCTTCCCGAATAGTGTTCCATGATTATGTTGAGTGCACGGATTTTCTCTTCCTCATTCTCAATAACCGCAGCTTTGCCAAATCCTATCACGCTTCTATACTTCACGCTCCACTTGCAGGCCTCTGGGGCCGGAATCATTTCCACATCGACATCCACCTCGAAGCAGACATTTTTGTTGCGCTGGATGATGTCTATTTTGTGCCCGTGGGGGGATGAGTGAAGATAAATGGAGCCGTCCTCATATCCAAAACACACCGGGACGATGTAGGGCGTGTTGTCATCGGCCAACCCGATTCTGCAGACCACTGCTTTGCGTAATATTTCTTCAACGGCCTGCCTGTCGGTAATTTCCTGTTCATGTCTTCTAATCGTGCTTTTCCTTTGAAATCGTGTTGATGGCATTGTGTCATCAGAGGTGAAAGTTTCCCTTTGAATGGGTCACTGTTGTGTTCATCTTGACGATTCGAACTTTCCCACCCGCCATCACAGGCGGATTTGTCTGACTGCCTTCGGCAATCCTGTGATATGTTACTCTCACCGCACACAGATATTGACGCACATGGGTTTGTAAATGAGATTGTGAACTGGCCTAGACCTGTGACGAAAGGTTCAAGAGCACGACCCCGGTTATGATCGTCAATAGCGCTATGACCTTAAGTTGGGATAACGGCTCATGAAACCAGACCATTCCAATAACGGCAATTATGGCAGTGCCTAGCGCCATCCAGACTGCATAGGCGATGCTCACGTCAATAGTTTTTAGAGCGAAGGTAGATGCAGTAAAGGAGAAACCATAAAATACAAACACGAGGATTGATGGCCAGAGTTGGGTGAAACCCTGAGATAGCTTCATACAAGTTGTTCCAGAGACTTCCATGATAATTGCAAAGAGAAGAAGTAACCAAGCACTCATGGCCAAAAACTCGCTCCGTAACGTGTAGATTATGTTCACCCTTTCACATATTCGCTGTTTGGTCAATTATGATTTGAACTCAAGTGAATTCTGCGTGGCTTCAGTCTGTGTCTATTACCTCCCTGACTTTCAGAAGGAGGTCCCTCACGTCAAACGGCTTAACCAATGAACCTTTTGCGCCGAGATTGACGACCTCGTGAATCAGTTCGCGCTGGATAATTCCACTAGAAATAAGCACTCTTATATTGGGATTCATCCTGAGAAGCTCTCTGAAGCATTGCTTCCCGTCCATTCGAGGCATGATGATGTCAAGTATCACGAGGGAGATGTTTTCTTTCTCTCTCTCATAGACCTCGAGAGCTTCTTGACCATCACCAACAGCAAGGACCTTGTACCCGAATTGCTCGAGAGCGTATACTCCAAGGTTTCGCACCAGCTCCTCGTCTTCCACTAGGAGAATCGTCTCTGTGCCTCTTGGAGGCGGTTGTATTTCCTCCACTTTCTCTGGTGCCTTGACGACTTTCATCAATGGAAGGTAAACCCGAAAGGTCGTTCCCCTGCCTACCTCACTCTCCACGTCTATGAACCCCTTGTGCATTTCGACAATGCCGCGGACCACCGGCAATCCTAATCCCGTTCCCTTGTGATAATCCCGCACCTTCGTGGAGTAGAAGGGGTCAAAGAGCCTGTCCAGGTGTTCTGGCGCAATACCCTTCCCCGTATCGGAAATCGTGAGCAGCACGTGGAGCCCCGGCTCCAATCCTGGATGCTTCCTGCAGAAATCATTATCCAGCGCTTTATTCTCGGTCTTGATGGTTAACGTACCTCCCTCGGACATGGCTTCTCCGGCATTGATGCCAAGATTCATCACCATCTGATTCATAAGTGCGGGGTCTGCTTCGATGGTTGCGAGATTCTCTGTCAGATGAACATGTAAGTTGATGGTTCTGGGGAGAGTTTGCGACAGGAGTTCGGATACCTCTTTCACTCGATGGTTCAGTTCACATGGCACCTGTTTGATATCCGCTTTTCTACTGACCAAACGAATCTTTTGAACCAAATCCCGTGCATCATAGGATGTCTTGATTATTTTCTGCAGTTCCTCGTAACCGGGGTCGCCTTCCTTCTTTTCCAGGAGAAGTAAATCTGTATACCCAACTATCACCTGGAGCATGTTGTTGAAATCATGCGCAATGCCCGCTGCCAATGTCCCGATGGCTTCCATCTTCTGCGCTTGAAGGAGCTGGCCCTCCAGCTTCTTCCGTTCGGTGATGTCTATAAGCCCACCGTAAAGACGAAGACCGTCGGGAGAATCCAAGTCCATAACACACTCAACTAAAGAGGAGACCCAAATTTCCTCACCAGTTTTTCGCCGCATCCGTAGCTCACAGGAACGAGATGCATTTGGGGGAATACCTATGACGTTCATGTCAAATGTCGGCAGGTCTTCCTGCACCACAATGCTTCGCCAACATTTTAGTGTCTTTAGTTCGTCCGCTGAATAGCCTAGAACTCGTTCCGTCGCACCCGTAATCCAGTCAATGGAATAGGCGGTACAGGGCAACTTGGTACAGGAATAGGCGATATCAGACATGACGGCTGAAATCCGACGATGCCGGTCCTCACTCTCGCGGAGTGACGTCGGTCGTAAATAGTGGACACCAAATTGTTCAAGCTGCTGCTTGTTGTTCATGGAAGAGCCTCTCAAAAGCGGCTGGAGACAAGTAGCCAAGTTTCTTCTGTTTTCTCTGACGATTGTAGAACATTTCAATGTATTCCGTGATTACCCCCATAGCATCCTGCCTCGTCTTGAAGTGGCGATGGAACACGAGTTCAGTCTTCAATGTCCCCCAGAAACTCTCCATGGGGGCGTTGTCATAGCAGTTTCCTTTTCGGCTCATCGAGGCCTGCATCTGGAATTGATTGAGGAGCTTTCGATATTCATGGGCACAATACTGGCTTCCCCGATCAGAATGGTGGATCAGCCCCGGTTTGGGACGTGTCGCAGACACCGCACGAAATAGCGACTGGCTCACCAGATTCTTCGTCATTCGGGGTCCCATGGCGTATCCCACTATCTTCTTCGTGAACGTGTCCTTGTGGCCTGCAACATACAGCCATCCCTCGTCGGTGGGAACATAGGTAATGTCACTCACCCAAGCCTGTCCCGGGGCGGAAGTCTCGAATCGCTGTGCAAGGACATTATCAGCAACAGGAAGACCGTGCCTGGAATCCGTCGTTGCAGCGAAACGGCGTTTCTGGATACAGCGAAGCCCAAGCTTCCTACGAAGACGCTTGATGCGATGTACGCCCACTACCACGCCATGATCGGCCAAGTCATCTTGCAGCCTCTCCGGACCATAGGTCTGGCGTGTGCGTCGGTGAGCCGCCTGGATCTCCACTTCCAGACGCTGATCCTCTCTCGACCGCCTGCAGGCTCCTCGAACACGCCATGCATGATAGCCGCTCGCAGAAACCCCAAGAACGCGACACAACATGGGAAGGGGAAAACAGAGTCGCATAGCATCCATTACCGCGTACCGTGCAGCGACTCCTTCGCAAAGTACGCAGCCGCTTTTTTTAGGATGTCCCGTTCCATGTGGGCAATAGCTAATTCCCGCTTCACCCTCGCCAATTCCACTTCCAACTCGGTGAGAGGCCGGTGGGACTTGCCAATGCCACCAAGTTTCCCCTTCTTGGACGCCCTTACCCAGTTCTCCAGTGTCGATTTCGGAAGAGAGAGCCGTTCAGCCACACTCCCTGAGGAAAAACCACCCTCTATCACCATCCGAACAGCCTCCTCACGAAACTCTTTCGTGTACCGGCCATACGGTATCTTTGCCTTTACCATCACAACACCTCCGTCTCGTCTTTCAACTAAACATTGGTGTCCATTTTTTTCAACCTACCCTAATTTGACACCAATGCCTCCAGTTTCTGGTTGGTGTTTATGTTTTTTGAGTTGTTCGGTTCACTAGCCGTATTGTCGATAGCCCCGCTCGCACCGGGGCTTTCGACGCTCTTCTC
>JAUPKT010000521.1 GCA_030837305.1 Thermodesulfobacteriota bacterium | reverse complement strand
CAGATATCAGTATGAACGCCTCTCCTGAAGTTCCGGCAGAGATCCGAAACGTTTCGAAACTGTTTCCCGTCACGCAAGGGATGTTTGGTCGCAAAGATGCATTTGTACATGCCGTGGACGGAGTCTCCCTTTCCGTACTGAAGGGCGAGACCCTGGGGCTTGTTGGCGAGTCCGGATGCGGTAAATCAACGTTGGGAAGACTGGTCTTGGGCTTGGAGAGACCAACCACCGGCAGTATTTTGTTCGAAGGACAAGATCTTAGCGGCTTGAATTCCAGCGAGATGACGCGAGTCCGGCGTAGGATGCAGATAATCTTTCAAGACCCGTACTCAGCCTTGAATCCTCGCCAGACGGTTCGTCGTATCATCATGGAGCCCCTCAATATTCATCGCGTGGGAACGAGGGGCGAACGGCTCGAAAAAGTGAGACAATTGATGGACGAGGTGGGTTTGCGGCCTGAATATGAGGACCGATATCCCCACGAGTTTTCGGGAGGACAACGACAGAGGATAGGCATAGCCCGGGCGCTGACTCTTCACCCGAGCCTCATTGTTGCCGATGAGCCGGTCTCCGCATTAGATGTTTCGATTCGATCGCAGGTTCTCAACCTCTTGCAAGATATTCAAGTGAAATACAACCTTACCTACCTCTTTATTTCCCACGATTTATCGGTTGTCGAGCACATATCGGATCGGGTTGCGGTCATGTATTTGGGTAAGATATTCGAAATCGGATCTAAAGAAGAAATGTATGATGATCCAATTCATCCGTACACGGAAGCCCTCCTCAGTGCGGTTCCCGTGCCTGATCCCCGCACTGACAAGAGACGTATCATTCTAGAAGGTGATGTTCCAAGCCCCATATCACCTCCCCCGGGATGTCGTTTTCACCCCCGTTGTCGATTACGGGTGCCGATTTGCAGCCGAGACGAACCGAAGTTAACCAACGTGGGCCGTGAACACTGGGCGGCATGTCATGTCAAAGCTCCATGTTGAACCGTAACGTCAGCCGACTCCAATCGTCCTCAGGAGCCAAAGGGCCGACGTCTTATGCTCTGACCACGGTTCATCCCTCAAGGGCGTGCAATCCTCCAGCTCCCCTTTCCCCGTGCAAACCGCTACTGCAAATTCCATGCAGTTGGCCTTTCCGCATTGCCCACAGTTGGTGGAGGGTAGGCGACGAAAGATCTCGATGGCGCTAATGCCCTGCCTCGGTTCAGTCACAGGGCTCAGAAAGCTTCGCTTTTCCTGTGCCTCGCAGATGAGGTCTACACATCGCCGGAGATTGATCCAGAAGTCAAGAACATCACTGGCCCGAGAGATAAATATCTCTTGAGGAGAAAATGCAATGAGCCTGTGCCCTTCTTCCAGGGCAAGCGAAGGAATCTCCGGGCGATATGCTCCACCTTTGATGAGACAGGCCATTAAAGGAATCAGGTACCCGAAGTTTTTCTCTGCCAGAATTTCCCCGTGTAACTTTTGCGGATCAGATACACTTTGTCTCATAATACGGAGATTTGTCTCTCCGAGAATTGCCCTCCACGCCTCGTTCGGTGTGGAGCCAAGGCGTATGTCCTTCTTGCCGGATTGATGGCGAATGAGACCACACGGTTTTACGCCGAGTTCGGCTAGTTCTGAAAGTAGTCCTTCTTTTGTCCCCGACACAAGGAGAGAAGGCAAAGCCAACCCTTGGCAGAACTTGGGAACTTCCAGGACTTCCGAATAGTTTGTGGTTGCTGGGAAATAGTCTCTGGCTGCTTGAAAATCGGTATCTCGCGAGAAAAAGATTACATATGCCATGATTTATCAGGAGGCCACGGAGGGACCATTTACTTAATCTTGCAGGGGCGGCGACCAACCAACCTGTTGCCTCCTAGTTGTTGATTGCCTTGGACATACGGCCTGTCAAGGCCTGATTCTTGTCCGGGGCTTTTTCCAAAGGAACTACAATTCTCGTCCCTTGAGGCAATTTGCGTCTCAAGTTTAGATCAGGATTTGCTTTGGCCAACTGCGTTTTACTTACCTTGTATCTCTTCAATATGCGAAGAACGTTGTCCCCTCTTGTTACGACGTGAGTTAGGTGTGTCTTGGCCTTTTCCTCAGGTACTCTGTCGAGTTTCGCCAGGAGATTGCCGCGAGTACCGATGGGCAATCGCAAAGAATGAGGTGCTCCTTCAGGAGGCGTCATGCCTCTCACAAGCGAGGGATTTAACTGAGCTAATCGTTCTGGGTGAACACCTGCTGCCTTTGCAAGGGTTTCCAGGCTATAGGAACCGCGAATCGAAACCTGCTCGTATTTCTCCTCCTGTTGATTCTCGGGTATAGGAGAGAAACCGTATTTCGATGGATCTTTGGCAATGATTGTCAATGCTAAAAACTTCGGGAAAAATTCTTTTGTTTCTCTTTTCAGGCGCCTGCTCGAGCAAATTTCGTGGTATTCTTGGGCATCTTCCTGGCAAAGGACTTGGTTCAATTTGTTCTCTCCGGAATTATACCCACTGATTGCCAGTCTCCAGCATCCAAACATGCCGTAAAGATCTTTGAGATAGAGCATTGCTGCTCTCGTGGATTTTGTCGGATCAAGACGTTCATCGACCCATCGATCAACTCGAAGACCATAACTTCGCGCTGTTGCCGGCATGAACTGCCACATTCCCAAGGCATTGGCCGGCGATCTTGCTTCCGGATCACTTCCTGATTCCAGCATCACTAGATATGACATTTCTTCAGGAAGGCCGTTGTCTCTAGCCTGCTGTTTGAGCATAGGCAGGTATGTTCCAAGTGAGGAGAGATAGGTTTTTGTGGTATTTCGTTGTTCGTAAGCGTATTTTCGTAAGAAAGCCCTTACTCGTGGTGTATTCTCTTCATTGGGAAGAGCCGGGAATGTGCTTTTCTTG
>JAUPKT010000520.1 GCA_030837305.1 Thermodesulfobacteriota bacterium | reverse complement strand
TATACCTGGGTCTCAATCCCCAATCCTGGGTCTCGATTCCACTGGCGGTGATATCAAAGTCCTCCCCCCAAAAAAATGCAAGTAAAGACACAAAACATAATAAAACTCGCAACATAACTGCCATCTCTGGCAGGCTTTGGATGCTAATCCCAGAATGGCCATCATCGAATACTGCATAATCGTGCAGGAATACGCGTACAATCTGAAGATGCCTAACCTGGCGTCACAGAGAACCCCGGAATTACCTGAACGAGAAAGGATATGATAAAAACCATTTGGGATCTATCTCCAGTAATATAGAGCCTCTCCTCCAAGTTCTTCCTCGATTTCCAACAAACGGTTGTATTTTGCGATACGTTCGCTGCGGCTTGCCGATCCAGTCTTCAGATGTCCTCCGTCCATCGCGACAGCAAAATCGGCCAGAAAAGAGTCTTCCGTCTCTCCAGAACGGTGTGAAAGGAAATAGCGCCAGCCTGCGTCACGGCACATACGGACAGCTTCGATGGTTTCAGATACTGTTCCGATCTGGTTTAGTTTTATTAACGCAGAATTCGCCGTGCCTTCTTCGATTCCCCTGGCTATATATTGTGTATTGGTGACAAATATGTCGTCGCCGACAACTTCAATTTTTCTGCCATGTTGAGCTGTAAACTGTTTAAACCCTTCCCAATCCCTTTCCTCCAGGGGGTCCTCCCAAAGAATGATCGGGTATTTCTCAATCCAATCACCGGCGAGAGCAATAAGATCGCTCCTGCTCATTTTGCCGACGCGCGAGCGATTCAGGTCGTACTCTCCAATCTGATCGAGCGCAAAAGAATTCGCTGCGCTGTCTAAGGCAATCGCAATCTGCTCCCCCGGTTTATATCCCGCCTTTTCAATCGCCTGCACAATCGTTTCTATGGCGTCTTCGTTGCTTGAGAAATTCGGCGCGAAGCCTCCCTCGTCACCAACGCTTGTCGCCAACCCCCGATCCTTCAAAATGCCCTTGAGTATGTGGAATGTTTCGGCAACGTAACGGAGCCCCTCCCGAAAACTGGGCGCGCCAATTGGAACAGCCATGAACTCCTGAAAGTCGACACTGTTATCGGCGTGTTGGCCACCATTGACGATGTTCATGCAGGGGACCGGCAATCGTCTTGCTCCGGCACCGCCAAGGTATTGGTAAAGAGGTATCCGTGCAGATTGAGAAGCTGCTCGAGCAACGGCCATGGAGACGCCAAGTATGGCATTGGCTCCCAGCTTCGATTTGTTCTCCGTTCCATCCATCTCAATCATTCGCCGGTCGATAAGGGCTTGCTCAGATGCATCCATTCCGATGAGTGCCGGGGCAATAATTTCTTTGACATTGGACAACGCTTTGAGGACACCCTTGCCCGCATATCGGGACTTGTCGCCATCACGCAATTCCACTGCCTCATTCTCGCCCGTGCTTGCCCCCGAGGGAACAGAGGCGCAGGATGCAGTCCCATCGCTGAGCTCAACAAAAACCCGCACGGTAGGATTTCCTCGGGAGTCGAGGATTTCCATTGCGCGTATTTTGGAAATAGTTGGTCGTATCATCATTTTTCTCCTTGGTTAAGGACTTCTTCCTTTTCTGAAAAAACCCCATTAACTGTTTCTTAGGCCTTTTTCAAGACCAGGCCTTTCTCCCTGGCCAGAACTTCAACGGTTTATGATTTCATCATTTCTCCTCATCTCAGGCATTTGCTGCAAGGAGGCTTTTCAATTCCATTTTGGCCCTTCGTTATCTCTGTGCGAAAGAATGGCGCCGCAGGTAACAACTGATTTCCCATTCATTATGTGGAATTGAACCATTCCGGGTAACAATTTCCCAAGAGGCTCAACTCTCAAAATTCTGGGTCAATACTACGTGCATCAGGCTTCACCTCAAATCGACCAAAACAATGCGAGACTGGCAGATCAATACTTCACAACTGACTGTGATGTCAAGAAGATGCGTTCATATCGTATGTTGCGAGTCTGTTTGTGTTGGGGTCTGAGACATTTCCCGGAAACGCTTTTTCAAATTTGGGGAAGTGCAACATATGCCAAATCATCACCTCTGGGAATAATATGAATTCAATTGGATATCTCAAATATTGAGCACCACCGAAAGTGACAGATAACTGCCATCTCTATGCTAAATTATGTTAGCATATCAAATAGATAAATTAATACAAAAGAATTGTAGGGCTGAAGGCCTATCCGGCCTCCACCCCAATCACGTCCGGTCAGGCGTAAAGGTTTTCCGTCCAAAAAATGAAAAGGTTCCACGGTTTGTTTCATTCCAACAGGCCGCATCGCTTCAGTATGTTAGTCCCCGCAGGAACATGTCTCTCCGCCGGGTGTGGGGTTGCTGAGGCTGCCATAGCACTTAGGATACTCATCCGGACAGTCCTCGTCCGTGCTGCAACAGGGCCGGCAATGACTGTCGGCATCGGCCCAGTTTTTTCCGCAGCGCTTTGTCGGATCGTCGGGGGTAGGCGGGTAGGAAGCACAAGCAGCGAAATTCTTCTGTGTTGAACAGTTGTTCAAGAAGCCTTCAGGTATGTACACCCCCATCACCTTGGCGATTTGGGTCAAATAATTTACCCGGTTTTGGGCCGCTTGCGGATTCTCGGCGCCGGGTCCGCATTCGATCCCGCCGTTGATGATGTTGATGATGACACCGAAGTTGGCCGTTTCCCGTCCACATGCCTTATCATCGTCTGTGGGCTGCCACTTCCCCACCGCCACTTCGTGCGCCGACGGCTTAAACAGTTTCTCCGGGTCCTTGCCCGAGCCCAGGTCTGCATGCCCCCAGAACCAGATGGATCCGGCCATCCCGGTCTTGGGTTCCTTGGTCAGCAGGTCGGGGTCTTTCAGATACCTGTTCCCTTCGTCCATGGCCTCCCCGAATGCCTGATAGTTGTAGTTATGGGAAAGCTGATGAGGTCCCCTGCCACCGTATCCGACGCCTCCATCAGGGCACAGGTTCTTGTTGTCCTCGCACGTTTTGCCAACAAAATCCGGGACATTGTTACAGCCGCCATAGGTACACCAATTCCAATAGGCCCCATATCCTTCCTGGATCGCGCATCCAGGACCGCCATATGGGTCATCTTTAGCATGTGTCCCGGTCTCCTGCGCGATGTTCGCCAGAAATGCTGCAATCTCAAGCTTCCTGGTATTGTCATCCCCCTCGGCGGCAAACTCCTCCCATTTTGCCATCCCCTCAATCAGGTTCTCGTAGGTATAGTACCACTCCCAGTTCTGCTTATCCGGAAGACCCAATTCCACCCGGTTCTTTTCCCTGCAGTCACATTCTTTCGTTCCCTTGGTGATTTTGTCATACGTCTCTTTGGGCAACAGGCTCATCAGGTCCTTTTTTCTTTGATCAATCTGCCACAGGGGCGTTGGATCAAAATCATTGGGCTGATTCGAAGGGCCGGTGGAACTGTCATGGTCAGAACACCCCACACACCAAACAGCAAGAGCCAGCATCAGCATTACCCAATTCCCTTGTTTGCATTTTTTCCGCATTATCCAGGTCCTCCTGTCTTTGCCCTTTTCGCCCTATTTCGATGACCTACATTCAGCGGGACGATCGGTTAAACCCTTTTCAATCTTGCAGCGGTTTTTAAGACTTCATGGTACCAATATCGCCGACATGGGAATGATAACAAAGTTAGCCCTGCATTCTTAGAGCAAAATTATTTACAACTTAACAAACGACACTATTTGCTGCAACCAAAATTGGCGAGATGCTCTAAGGAATATTTCAAGTGCAAGCGATATTGATTGGAACCGGGAGCCACTGGATATTTCACCTGGATAACTCAAAAAATCATTAGCCTCTGAAGCGTGAGATATCTGCCATCGAGCTCAGGCTTTCGATGCTAAAATATCTCGGAATATCGGTTGGATTCGCAATCATATGGTAATGGTTGATGCCGGTGAGATTGGCAGGAATCGCACTTCCGATAGGAAAGGTGAGGCTGGATTTGAAGTCACCGAAAAAGGCAACACTGCCAGAACAATGGTTCACCTCTCGATGGTTC
>JAUPKT010000519.1 GCA_030837305.1 Thermodesulfobacteriota bacterium | reverse complement strand
TTTTGAAAGAGGAGTTCTTCGAGGATGCTTTCCCGAGACAATTTTCTTTCTGTCGCGAGATCCAGCATACTTCTATAGAGTGCCCTGAGAAGAGTGCCTGAAAAGATCGGTGATGAGACAAGAGCCTCGGTGGTTTTCTCGGCGAAGAGCAGGATGATTTCTTCTTGGGAGGTTGTTTCGTCTGAGTTATTGTTGACGAGTTCCTGGAGGATGTCCATGAGAGCCGGGATGAGGAATGCATCTTTGTGGATCTTGGTTTGAGCGATGGTGCGTTTTATGGTTTGTTCGAGGGAGTTAAGCACGGCGCCTCCTGATATTTGGCTGTATCGGTCACATTTCTTGATAGACTGACTAGTTCGTCACTATTTGTTTTAACGAACTCGTCCAGTAAATGTCAAGCCTTTTCACCCATGCCCATTATCCATGAGGATCCCTAACCCAATATCTTCACCCAGGAGGCTCCTCACGAACGACTCCCCAAGAACCAACCTGTCAAGCAATCACGACAGATTTCTTGGGATCATATATGCGTAACTCGGGAAAGCAGGAGTATCAGGGGGTGTCACATCGAACAGCGCTACTCTCAGCCGTAGGGATGTACCGGACAACTTATTTCTTTGATTGTCAAACCATGTGAATGGGCTCAGTTCAGCATTCTTCTTGCCGCAAATATTTGGAAGCCCACGAAGAAGTAGGTCAGCGAACACAGGATCCACAGGATTTTATATCCAAGACTCATGGCAATGATTATTGCCAAGGGGGATGCGACGACAGACGCAAAACAATTTACCGCCCAGCACAGGGGCACCAGTTCAGTCGCCTTCACGTTCACTGCCCACAAACCCCACGGAAACGGGGCTCCCATGAGGAGTCCCAAAGGGGCGATTATGGTCAATGCCATTGCTATTTTGCCGATATCACCCAGGTCCCAGGCCTTGGGGGAGTAAAGGTTCAGCAACAAGTATATGGCCATTATGAGACTCCCCGTGACGATGCCTATGGAAAACATCCTTTTTCCGAGCCGTTGTGTCAGGAATGGTTGGATTGAACTCCCCAAACCGGAAAAAAAGAGAATGCCCCCTAGCACGGCCCCGGTAGCCAATACCGGGTCCCCGAAGAGTCTCGTGAACATCTGAATCAAGGTCATCTCGACCAGCATGAAACCGGCCCCAATAGAAGTAAAATACGACGCTGACCAGAGGAAAGGCCCTCTCCCGATCTTGGATCCACTGCGAGAGATGAAGAACAGCGCTAGGGGAATAAGCGTACCGGCTACGACAGTCGTCAAGGCAAGACAAACAAGAAGAACGAGAAACCCCATTTCCGAACGCGTCGGCCAAAGAGGCCCAAAGAGACTTTTCAGTTCAGAAACTGACTTCAAGCGGAAGAAATCGAAGTAGAACGGTTTGTCGTCTGTCGCTGGCAAAACCTGGTACATCCAGTTTTCGTAAAACACTCGGCTTTGGCCCGTGTTGAGACGCGCCAGAAACTCATTGTACCATGAATTGGTTGAGGCTTCTGGTCCCGAAATCTTGTGTATTTGATTGGTGCCTTGAGAGTTAATCCCCGGACCCCACTCTGCATCCCAAGAATTCTCGCGACAAACTGAAATAAATTCTTGTCCTACGTCTCCTCGCACCGGCGATTTCGCGCACATTACCACGCAGGACAATTCGTCACGGGCCATGAGAATGTGATCAGCGGGCTTGGGGCTCTCTCGATCTTCCAGCGCCTTGAACCATGTTCCCAGTATCTTAATGTTGTCCCGGGGGGGATCCTGAATGCCTCTCACGCTGCATACCAGGCCGTCAGGAGTGAGTGCATCGAGGCACTTTCCAAAACCCTCGACTGTGGCGAGATAATTTTCTCTGAGCCCGCCAATTCCACTCGATCCAGCCGCAAAACCTTCGATCTCTGCAAGTTGTATGATGTCGAACTTCGTCTCAGTGGTCTCGAGAAAAGACCGTGAGTCTCCCACATGGATGGAGATAGTAGGGTCCTCCAGTGGACGACTAGGATGATTCTTTATGGCCTTTATAACGTTTTCGTCAGATTGAACGAGCACGATTTCGTTTGGTTGGTGAAGGAGGGCCGACCATACATGTAGGGTACCTGCTTCTCCGAGAATTAAGACCCGTCTGGGTTTGATAAGTCTGTATGGAAGTGCGAAGAGCGTGTCATTTAAGAAGGAGGCTTGCACTCGCCGGCTGATTATAGGGATTGTTCCCATATGAACACCATCTTTCAAGATGATATCCATGAATGGGGGACTCTGTGTCGATGTGAAAGAGAGAATTGAGTGGAAGTGGGGACTCGAGTAAAGCTCGACGCGGCCTCGTAAGCCGTCGGAGAGCATGGATCGTTCAGCGGCCTTTTCCGCCAGGAGCCGGTTGACGTGTGCCAAGTACTTGTACTCATCTACGTTGAACGGAAAAAGTGCATCTCCAGTGGTTAATTTCATGGAGGCAAAAAATACGACAACTATGATGGCTGCAAAGTAGCACAGGCGATTGAGGCTGTGAGTCAGGGATATGAGAGGCATGCATGAGACGGTGACAAACAAAGTGAGAGGAATAATCAACTGGTTTGGAGCATACTGGGAGAGAAAAAGCAACGCTCCCACGACGCCCGTCGAGGCCCCCAAGAGACTACAGGCGTAAACGAGGTTGACACTACCTAGGGAACCGGTGAGAGCCCATCCAGTAAGTGTACCGGCAATCACGAACGGGAGAGTCTGAATCAGCCAGTAGACCGACCACATTACAACTACCAAGACCACATCTTCGGGTGGAAAATATACGCTGAGCCGTATGCTTTCGGCCAATTTAAAGCAGATAGGCAGTGAGAGGCCAAAGACGAAGCATCCCCATGGAAAGAAACTTTCCCCATGCTTGTCGAACCAATTACGAGAAGTTGACAGGATGACCCCGCCGATCCCAAAACCCAGGAGCGCACAGCTAATGATGAGAAAAGAAAAATGATGATAACGGGTTATGAGCAGGTATCTCATGAGAGCGACTTGCCAGCCCAGTACAATACCCGAAACAACAAATACTGATGGGAGGAAAGCGATTTTTGCTGATATGCTCACGGATAGTTGTGATTACTTACACTTGTCGCTGACTTTTCTATCAGTGTCGGAGAGCCGGTTATTGTCCGACCATTTCTACAAATCATCCTGAGGGGCTCCTCTCAAGAGCGGCACAAACCTTACGAGGGTAACAGTTTCAGAGCGACGATTCCCTTCGAGATCTTTTGACACGAGCAAGAGTCTTTGAGTCTCGAACTGTCCTCCCACCGGTATGATCATTTTGCCTCCAGGCGTTAGTTGTTCCATGAGAGGGGGTGGAATGTGCAGAGCCGCGCAGGTGACGATGATTCTATCGAACGGGGCATACTCAGGCCGACCGTAATATCCATCTCCTTTATGACAGCGTATTTCATGGTAGCCAAGATCCGTTAGATTCTTCTTTGAGAACTCGTAAAGCGTTCTCAGAAGCTCGATGGTGAACACGTACGGCGTTATTTCGGAGAGAATCGCAGCCTGATAGCCGGAACCGGTTCCCACTTCGAGTACCTTCATGCCTGGTTTGAGTGCCAAAGCTTGTGTCATGAGAGCGACAATGTATGGTTGAGATATTGTCTGCCCTTGCCCAATGGGTACCGGGCCATCGGAATATGCCAGTCTGCGGTTGTTTTCGGGTATGAAACGATGCCTCGGAACTTTCAACATGGCATCTAAGACTGTCTTGTCTGTTATTGCTTCCCGGCCACGCCCTTGGAGTTGGGTCTCCACCATCATTCGGCGTTCATGAAAACGCTCTGCCGTATTGGAAGCCAAGTCGGCCGATTCAGCCCCGGCAAGACTAACGGTAGTCCCTATCCAGAGAGACCCCAATAGTACGAGGAGCACAAGTTTGTTCAGCGGGATGATCATCTTCAAAGTGCTCCATGAACCGATGATCTATGGAGAGCTTCTTTCATCAGTCTTTTCGAGGACTTTGTCCATCAGAAGAGCATCATCACCTAATTCGGTATAGTAATTCTTCCTAAATCCCACGGTCTTAAATCCGCACTTCTTGTAGAGAGCCCTGGCAGCATAATTCTGTCTTCCCACGTCCAAGAGAATCCTCGTGATGTGTTGCGCTCTGCATGCGACTTCCAAAATACGAAGGATGGTAGAGGCTATTCCTCGCCGGCGGTAATTAGCATGTACTGCGATGTTCAAGACATGACATTCATCAATAACGTCCCAATAGCAGACGTAGCCCACAATGTTCTTCTCCAGATGGAAAACGAGCTGTCTTCCCACACTGCTTGAAATTACCTCAATGAACATGTTGCGAGACCAAGGGACTCCGTAAGTTCCCTGCTCAATATTCAGCACTTGGTCCAGATCTCCAAGCGTCATTTTTCTTGCTTTGAGTCCTTTCATTTCCGTGGACATGGATCAGCCGGACTAATTACCGCGGCAAATTGACGATGAACCCTGCACCTAATGCGGCAACAAAGCTCACAAGAAACAGGATCAGATTGTCCCTTTGTTCCGTGGCGACCAAGAGATCAGCGACACCTACAAGCGGAACAACATAGTAGGCCATACCAGCTGCTCGCAAAAAAGAATGAGGAAGGTAATATATGATGTTC
>JAUPKT010000518.1 GCA_030837305.1 Thermodesulfobacteriota bacterium | reverse complement strand
TCCCAGACAGTAAGCTCCGTCCTTGTAAAAAGAGCTGGCAGCCGCGTCAATGGCTATGAACACATCGCGACCGGCTTCATAGCCGGCCTGGCCGATGGCCTGCATAATGACCTGGAGTGCTTCTTCATTAGAATCGAGGTTTGGGGCAAAACCGCCCTCATCTCCCACTGCGGTGTTAAGTCCTTTGTTCTTCAGGACCTTTTTTAGAGAGTGAAAAACCTCAGCCCCCATCCTCAATGCCTCCCGGAAACAGGGAGCTCCGACGGGCATGACCATGAATTCCTGTATATCGACATTATTGTCCGCATGTGCCCCTCCATTGAGGATGTTCATCATGGGAACAGGCAAACGGACTGTATACACACCACCGATGTACCGGTAGAGCGGCATGCCGAGTTCCACGGCACAGGCTTTTGCTGCCCCCAGACTCACTCCCAGTATCGCGTTAGCACCCAGGTTGCTCTTGTTTTTTGTGCCGTCCAAACTGATCAGCGCGTTGTCCAGCCCCCGTTGGTCGAATGCGTCTGTGCCCACAATGGCCGGTCGTATCTCGTGCATGACATTCTCAACCGCCTTGAGCACACCTTTTCCCCCGTACCGTTTGGGATCTCCGTCCCGCAACTCGACAGCCTCGTTCTCTCCGGTTGAAGCACCGGAAGGTATGGCCGCGGTGCCCACTGCTCCGCCATCCAGCATGACATCCACTTCGATAGTTGGATTGCCCCGCGAGTCCAATATCTCCCTCGCCCTCACGTCAGCTATGTCGAATATCATGATCAACCTCCCGCACGCAGAATCTATGGCCCTCATCTCGTATGGCTTAGCATACCACAAATTGATCCGAGGTGTGGGATCATTCTGATGCTCTGCCGGTCCCCCGAGGAAACATTTGCCCGTGGGCATTCCCGGGTGATACTATGGGCCTTGACCAGTCGGAAATGATCGTCTACGCATTCGGGGCACCCTCGTCACCACAATTGGTAAGTCGGACAGTGCTGAAAGGAGGAGAACTCTCCCGTGAGAAAAAGCAAACTCCTTGTCATAGGAGGCGCAGGCTATGTGGGATCACATTTTGCCCTTCATGCCGTTAACCGGGGTTTCCACGTGACCATTATGGACAATCTTTCCAAGGGTCATCTCGGCGCCGTGCGGTCTCAGCGCTTCGTCCATACGGATCTCATGGACAGAAGCGGATTCGAGTCACACCTTTTTGAAAACAGATACGACGGGATACTACATTTTGCTGCAAGCTGTCTGGTGGGCGAGTCCGTGGAAAAGCCCGCCCACTATTACCAGAACAACGTAATTGCGGCGTTCAACATGTTGGAAGCAATGCGGGCCACAGGGCACCAAAAAGTTATCTTTTCCTCGACCTGCGCCGTCTACGGCGTCCCTGATTCGCTTCCCATCGGAGAAAACCACACAAAACAACCGATTTCTCCGTATGGGCGAAGCAAGCTGGCAATCGAGTGGATGCTCGAGGACTATCAGGCGGCTTACGGCATCCGCTCAGCCGCATTGCGCTACTTCAATGCAGCGGGTTGTGAACCGTCGCATGATTTGGGGGAGGACCACAACCCTGAAACTCACTTGATTCCCACTGTGGTGCGTTATGCTCTGGGTATTCAAAAAAAATTTACTCTTTTTGGGAGCGACTATCCCACGCCGGACGGTACCTGCATCCGGGATTACATCCACGTTACAGATTTGGCAGAAGCCCATCTGAAGGCCCTGGACATGTTGGATCGAGAGCCTTTGATACGAGTCAACTTGGGCACAGGAATCGGATTATCCAATAAGGAGATTGTCGACGCAGTGGGTCGTGTTCTTGGGCGTACGATACACCCTGCTCTTGGCCCACGAAGGGCAGGAGATCCCCCGGAACTTGTTGCCGATGCCCGTGAAGCGCAACGGATCCTCAATTGGACGCCCAAGAGGTCTCACATCGATGCTGTTGTCGGCGAAGTAGTGGCGTGGTTTTCCAAACACCCAAACGGCTACCACGCCTGATCTATAGGAGACAAGAATGAAGGCTCTTTTCTATCCATCCTCCGTGGTCGTTTTCGGGGTCTCCACCGTCCCGCGCAATCTCGGTAAAGAAATCGCCCGCAACCTTCTTGAATTTGGCTATGACGGAGTTATTCACCTCGTGGGAATCGAAGGGGGCACCATGTTGGGAAGAAAGATCCACAAGGACCTCGACGAAATCACGGATCCCATTGATCTCGCCATCATTCTGACTCCGGCCAAGACAGTTCCCGCCATACTCGAAAAGTGCGCACAGAAGGGGATCACTCGCGCCGTCATAGAGAGCGGCGGCTTTGGGGAATATAGCGATACCGGACAGAACCTGGGCGCTCAATTGAGAGACATCGCCCGGAGATACAATGTCCGCTTTGTCGGGCCCAATTGTATCGGGCTCATGAACTCGTCAAACGGGTTTGTGACGCCTTTTGCACGACTGAGAAACGTGTTCCGAAAAGGGGGCGTCGGCATAGTGGCGCAAAGCGGCGGGGTCGCGTTGACCTTTCTGAACATGTTCGACAGCGAACAGCTCGGGTACAGCAAATTTGCCTCCATAGGAAACAAGATAAACGTGGATGAGAATGATGTGGTTGAATATCTGACGGAAGATCCCGAAACGAACATTATCTGTCTCTATGTGGAATCCATGAACGATGGTCGGCGTCTCAGCGAAATAGGCCGGCGCTCTTCCAAACCCATTGTGGTGCATAAGGCCAATATTGGTCCTCTCAGTGCGGCAGTTGCACAGTCCCACACGGATGCATTGGCCAACGACGATCAGGTTGTGGATGCGGCCCTACATCAATCCGGCATCGTTCGTTTGCGCGATATGCAGTCCTTCTTGGACTTTGTGAAGGTCTTTCAGCTTCCTGTAATGCAGGGAAGAAAACTCGCCATCATCTCACGGTCCGGGGGCCATGCAGTGATAGCTGCCGACGCGGCTTTTACCTACGGCTTCGAACTTCCCCCTTTGGGGCAGGAATTGTTGCAGGAAATCCGCACGCAGGTGCGCGCGGATGTCATAAAGCTGGCGAACCCGTTGGACTTGGGAGATCTCTTTGATTTTGAGGTGTATGTAAAAATCGTTCGTCGCACTCTCGAACAAGACGGCGTCGATGGGGTGCTCATGCTGATTACCTACTTTGCAGCCGTTGAAGGGGAGGCGTCACGCCAACTCTTGCGATCGGTGGCGGCGTTGTCCCGGGAATATCACAAGCCGATTGCCCTGTGCGTAACCACTGAACCCTTCGAAATCTCCAGGCTTCACCAAGAGTTCAACTTTCCTTTTTTCATGAATCCCGATCGAGCAGTGCGGGCATTGGATTCGGCCATACGCTATTCCCAGCGCCGCAGTTTCGTCAGCGCGGAACATACACCAGCCGTGCCGACCCCTGTTCCCGACAGATCAACCATTTCCCAGTGCCTCACTCACTGCGGGCATGAGAAGCGTTCGCCCTCCCTCGACGAGGCCCTGAATATCATTACCTCAGCAGGATTCACGACTCCGCCCATGAAGTTAATCCGGCAGCTCGATGACCTCCGCGACGTGCCGCAGCATGTCGATGGACCTTACGCAGTGAAAGTTGTCTCCCGTCACCTGTCCCACAAGTCGGACAAAGGCGGGGTTATGCTGGACCTCGCGAATCTTGATGCACTGCGAGACGCGTGTGGTTCAATGTTTGAGCGATTCGCCGTCGGCACACAAGCGGATTCACCGGCTCTGTTGATACAGAAAATGGTTCCGCGTCGAGTTGATTCATACGAACTCATTGTGGGAGGCAAACGAGATCACAGTTTTGGCCCGATGGTGCTCCTCGGACACGGCGGGCTCTTCGTGGAAATATTTGCCAAGGTAATTCTCAGAATGGCTCCATTGAGTCTTGCGGAAATCGACGAAATGATCGATGAACTCCCCGGCTCCGAGATCTTCTTCGGGGTGAGGGGCCGTTCGCCCATCGACCGTGTCGCTCTGAGGGATGCGATTATGAGGGTGGCGGACCTCATGATCAATTTTGACCATATTCAGTCTATAGATATTAATCCTCTCATTGTCTCGCCTGATGGCGCAACGGCAGTGGATGCGCGAATCTTTTTAGGGGATTAGAAAATAGAAAAGCATGCGCGAGGGACAAAGCATGACTCATCGATTGGAAGTATGTCTCAAACCGGACGTGCCGGATCCGGTGGGGAGAAAGATACAATCTCGGGCTGCTCTCCATCTCGGGATCAGAACCGATGACATACGTGTTGCAGATGCATACGTTATCGACCGTGACATGACCAAGGCCGAACTCCAACTGATTGCCGACGAGGTCTTCCAAGACCCTGTAATACAGGACGTGTCAATCAACGAGGCCATTGAAATCCCGTATGACCGGGTCATTGAAGTCGGTTTCAGGCCGGGCGTGACGGACAATGTTGCTCGCACGGCTCGAGAAGCCATTCAGCGTACCTTGGACATTCATTTCGGGCCTGACGAGGGTGTTTACTCACGCAAACTGTATTTCATTCGGGGAAACCTGTCGCTCAATGAGGTTGAATCGTTGGCCAGAGATATGCTGGCAAATGATCTCATCCAGACATGGCATGTCTATGATCCCGGCCAAAACCGTCTGGATCTCACCGTGCCCCGGGTAACCCAGAAAGCGAAAATCGCGATACGAAGGATTGATCTTGAAATATCGGATGACGAGTTGATGCGCCTCAGCAGGGAGGGCGTCCTCGCTCTGAATCTTCAGGAGATGGTCACGATCAGGGATTTTTTTCGTACCCAAGACTTTCGTCGCAAGCGAACACTCCTGGGATTGGGGCATGAAATTACCGATTGTGAACTCGAGGTGCTGGCCCAAACGTGGTCGGAACACTGCAAGCACAAGATTTTCAACGCAACCATAGACTATTGGGAGGGCTCTGAGCATTCCCGCATTGACGGACTTTTTTCTACGTATATTCAGGCCGCGACTGAGCGCATCCGCCGAGAGCGTGGCGACGACGACTACTGTTTGTCAGTGTTCAAGGACAATGCCGGCGTCATCAAGTTCGACGATGACTGGAACATCGTCATGAAGGTTGAGACGCATAATTCACCTTCAGCACTCGATCCCTATGGTGGGGCTCTCACAGGAATCGTAGGGGTCAACAGAGATCCGTTCGGAACTGGTCTGGGATCCGAACTGATTTTCAATACAGATGTTTTTTGTTTTGCGCCGCCTGATTACGCCGGCACGTTGCCGCCTCGTTTGCTGCATCCCCGCCGGGTTCTGGAGGGTGTGCGGGAAGGTGTGGAGCATGGGGGCAACAAGAGCGGGAT
>JAUPKT010000517.1 GCA_030837305.1 Thermodesulfobacteriota bacterium | reverse complement strand
TGACCAGGGAAAAAAGGTTTTTCTGAGGATTGAAGCGGCCGGCAAAAACGATGCGCTTGGGATTGTGGGGTTCATGGGGGCTTTGCGCCACGGACATCAGGTCCACCATGTTGGGAACAATCTCAGCGGACCTCTTGTACGACTTCATGGCAAGGCGCTGAATATGGCCACTTGGAACCGTCACAGCTGAGGCACGCTTCCATACGGGATTTGTCAATGGCTTAATGAGTCGAAACAGGTGATCGGTTTGGTCCGGTACTCCTCCAGGCACGTCCCCTAGCTGGGTGGAAACAACGTATGGAATTCCGGTCACCCGACCAACAACAAAGCCCAAAAAGCCAGTGGGTACTGCAAAATGGACGTGTATCACATCAGGTTTCCAGGTCAGTGCATGCTTCAAGGAAGGGAGAAGATTGGTTACCAGGAACACGCCCATTTCGAAGACGGAACAGGTATGGGCAGATCGGCGAAAGCTCCAGCTCCGGTATATGGTGTATCCATCTCTGTTTTCAACTTTGGGCAGCCCTCTGTAATGAGCCGTCTGGACCCTGACACTGTGCCCGTTTCGCGCCAGCCCTGCGCTGATTTCCTCCGCCGCTTGCCCGCCACCACCTCCTATTGGAGGTAACTCGTAATTCAGCACCAGTATTTTCATCTGCTGTGACCCGAACGAGACCTGTTTGAACCTCTGCTCACTTGCTCCACCTGTCAAACCAGAGTTGAAAGACCAGCAAAGTCCACAATACCTTGCGATGATCCCTTCGTCTTGATAGGTGCTCATTGAAAAGGGTTCTTACGAAGCGAGGTGCAAATAACCCCTGACTTTTCAGCCGCGATTCCGAAAACATGTCTTCCGCCAGGGGGCGGAGAGGTCCCGTGAGCCATTCTGCCACGGGCATGTTAAAACCCTTCTTCTTTCGAGAACAAATGGAAGCGGGCAATAATTCCCTTATGGCGCGTCGCAACAAGAATTTTGTTTTCAGCCCGTGAATCTTGAGTTTGTGAGGGAGTTTTTCGGCAAAATCCACGAGGGTTGCGTTTAGGAGCGGAACCCTGACCTCCAGTGAGTTTGCCATGCTGGCCCTGTCCACCTTGGGAAGGATGTCGCCCTCAAGGTACAGTTTCATGTCGCAATAGAGGATCTGATTCAGCAAGTCCTGAGACCCGCAGTTCTGGACATACGAGTAGACCAAGTCCTCAAAATCTTTTTCATGACCATCTCCAGAAGCCTCCAGCAAAGAACGCCTCTGGTCTGGATCAAAAGATCCAAGCCAGAGATGATGTCTCACAATTGGCGGTTTCCCTTGTCCCGAAACAAATCTCCGTAGCTTAAAGTCCAGGCTGATGTTGCCAAAAGAAACGGGCAGCTTTTCGACCATCCACGGCACGAGGTGGTGACGTACTGGCCTGGGGATCAGGCGATGGTAATATTCGTAGAGTTTGTGTGCCTGGAGCGTGGAATAGCCTGCAAAGAGTTCGTCGCCGCCATCCCCCCCAAGGGCAACCTTCACGTGTTCACGGACAAAACTTGCGAGGCAATATGTTGGGATAATTGATGAATCTCCCAAAGGCTCATCAAGGAAGTCAACGACTTTTGGAATAAGATTTAGCGCCATCTCGGGAGAAAGATTCATCTCGTGGTGCTCTGTCCCGAGGTGATGTGACGCTGCCCGGGCAAACTTGGACTCATCGAAAGATTTGTCGTCAAATGTAATGGAGAAACTCTTTATGCCCCCAGGGTTTCGCCGGACCATCATGGCGGCGACAGCGCTCGAGTCTATGCCTCCACTCAACAACACTCCGACGGGAACATCAGAGACCATTTCCTGGCAGACGACCTGTTCGAGGAGGTCTCTCAGTTCCGTGACATAGGCATCGATGGTCCTAAGAGAGGGCTGCTCACTGGGCCCCAAACGGAGATCCCAGTACTGACGGACTTGGATTTGATGATTCTCTACCTGAAGCAAGTGGCCCGGAGGCAGTTTTCTTATGTTTTCAAAGATGCTACGAGGTGTCGGAACGTATTCAAAAGCGAGGTACTGGTTCAAGGCTGAGTGATCGATGTTCCTCGGTACCCCCGGATATGCCAGAATGGCCTTGAGTTCCGAACCGAACAGGAAGCGCCCTGACCACTCTGTGTAATAGAGTGGTTTGATTCCGATTCTATCCCGTGCCAGAAGGAGCCTCTGAGAGGCTGAGTCCCAGATGGCAAATGCGAACATCCCGTTAAGCATTTTGACAAATTCATCACCATACTCTTCGTAGGCGTGCACGAGGACTTCGGTGTCGGAACTCGTGAGAAATTGGTGTCCAGCCTGGACAAGTTTATCCCGCAGAGAAAGGTAATTGTAAATTTCCCCATTGAAAACGATCCATATGGTCCTGTCTTCGTTGTGGAGGGGTTGATGTCCGGTCTCCAAATCGATTATTGAAAGCCGACGATGCCCCAGGCCCACGGGACCGTCGATATAAAAACCTTCATCGTCAGGACCTCGGTGCTTCATTTGGCGGGTCATGGCTTCCACTATCTTCGGCTCCACAGGTTCGCCATGGAGAAAGTTCCAAACCCCGCACACGCCGCACATTCAAATACCCCTGACGGTTTTTCGTATTGTCTGGTTGATCACGTAAGTCGGCTTACCCTGGGACTCATAGTACGTTCTCGTTGTGAGCTCTGCGGCGAGTCCCAGAAGGATTGACTGAAATCCCAGAAGAAACAACACGGTCGTGAGTAACAGCAGGGGAGACTGTACAAAAGAAATTCCATAATTGAATTTTTGAACTATTAGTGTCAATCCACTTACAGTGCCTGCAGCCATGAGCACAAGACCCGCACCGCCGAAGAGATAAATTGGGTTTCCAGAATACGTGGTCAAAAACTTGACGGTAAGAAGATCGAGAATGACATTGAAGGTTCTCCTAAGCCCATATTTGGACTTCCCTCGCGTTCGAGGGGCATGGTTGACCGGGATCTCCGTGATCTTGCCACCGACGATTTGAACGAAAGCGGGTATGAAACGGTGCATTTGGCCGTACAGTCTTGTGGAAGCGAGAACCCTGGATCGGCACGCTTTGAGAGTACAGCCATAGTCATGCAGCTTTAGACCAATAACGTATGAAATAAGCCTGTTGGCGAGATACGAGGGAACCTTTCGCCACATCCAGTTGTCCTTCCTGTTTCTTCGCCACCCGTTAACGAAATCGTATCCTTCATCCAGTTTTGCCAGAAC
>JAUPKT010000516.1 GCA_030837305.1 Thermodesulfobacteriota bacterium | reverse complement strand
TCTCAAAAGTTTTTATAGGGATGAGACCGAAATTGAAGATAGCGTACCTTGAACCCACTCGATCACGACGATGGCACTATGGCTGGCAGAAATCGGTACGGACTCTCGCCTTGTCATAACGGACTTGATCCGGTATCCAGGATTCCTGGATACCCTCTTACGAGGGAATGACACCGACGGGTGCCTCATCGAATTCGTGAGTAATCTCGAGAACAGGCATAAATCCGACGAGGCTCCTATTCTATCGGATAGGCGTGTACCCACAAAACAGCGCCCAATTCCACTTTCTTGTCTTTTCCGTCTCGCTGCAGAGGCTTTTCAGACTCCATCAACGCAGCGAAGCCCCACCATCCGGCCTTGGGCATGACAAAGGAAAAGTACCCGTTGTCATCGGTCTTTACCACCTGAGTGACATGGGCATCCGTGGGAGCCTTGGTCTTTCCCTTGCCCCAAAACTCCACTTCCACCTCGACACCAGCTACCGGCTTTCCGTCCTTTTGAACCTGTCCGGTAAATATATTGCCTGCGTAGAGGCTGTATGGTCTGGTTAACGGCACGATTTCTGCCGGCAATCCGGCTGTCTGGGCGATCGGCTTGTCCCAGCCTTCTTCCGCACCCAATACGTCCACGATGACCTTGGTGACATGGACGATGTACTTGTCTTCAGCAGGCTCCCAGTATGGCTGGGGCACCATGAAGAATATGTAGTCCGCGGGCTTCGTCACCTTAAAATTGCATTCCCAGGTTGACTTTCCATCAACCTTTTTCTCCGTCAATGTATCTCCCAGATCCTTTGCCGTATCTCCGATGACCATACCAAATCTTTCAGGCTTCTCGAGCTGCATCTGAGGCCCGCCTTCAAACGGGTGCGTGAACTGCAATAAGAGGCCGATTTCCTTCTTGTCATCCTGACCCACCACATCATTGGAGGGAATGATCATCCCGAAGTGTCCCCAGGCCATCGATGCAGCACACAAAAACACCAAACTCATGAGCATTGCCAATCGACTTGTTTTCATGTCAGTTGCTCCCCGCCGATAAAACTCGCCATTATCAATAAGGCGTCCAGACTGGTCACCCATAAAGAATTACGTCCCACAGACGGTCGAATTCCTTGTCGTCTTCCTTGTCTCCCTCATCTTCTTCGTCCTCTTGCCCGTTGCTTACCTTTGCTTTTCCCCCGTTGGACTTTCCATTGTCTTTGGCCAGGAGAATGATGGGCAAACCCGAATCCCTAGAATCTTCTATTTTGATGTTGGACGAAGCCTGGCAATAACAGGCTGGAGCGAGGAAATCAACGGCACGGGCTTCACGAGGCTTGGCAATCAGCACAGAGAGACCGAGCCCAAGCAACAGAGATAGGATTAGAACCACACTCTTTTTCATGCTTCATCCTCACCCTAGGATCGGAGAGAGAACAACATTCAATCAGGTCTAGAACTGAAACGTCATGGTGAACTCACCGCCGATAATCGGATCAATGGCCCTATCGGGTCGAGCGCCGGTGATGGCCAAATTCTGCCAACCTGAAACCGAACGGTCGATGCACGCGTAGTTGAACCATTTCCCAGGAGCCCAATAAGCGAACAGGATGCCGAAGTTCCACCCTTCCAGCAACTGCCAGTCCAGACCAACGTAAATTTCATATCCGAGTTCCCTGGTAGGGATGTTGGGAACCGCACTTCTGTCTCCAATAAGTTTTCCCTCATCGTCGCGGCTACTAGGTCCTGGTATGTTGAGAGGTCCCGGAGTGACCTGGGAGAAATCGATATTTCCATCAACAGTTTCACCCGATCTCGGCCTCAGGGCCCCCCAGGGATATCCATGGGACGTCCTCTGGGCCCAAAAGAAGCTGCCGAAAACGTTGAGATTCGAGGCGACGGCATAGTCCAAACGAGTTGCGAGAACAAATGCGTCTCTTAAATACCCGCCATCGCCTGAGAGGTCGTATGCGTTCAGACCGGATCCGTAATTATAACCAAACAAGTGCGTGTACGGACTAAAAGCACTGTAATTCCCGAGATGGGTATCATAGGTTGGGTGCCAGACAAAGGCAGCAGACTGACGATCGATGTATCGGCCTGCTCGTCTGTCAGGACCGGGCGACCATGCAGTCATGAAACTCACCTTGCCGGGTCCGGCATACAGGCCCGTTTCTAAAATGGCTCGCCATTGCTCGATGTAGCGCGTATAAGGCATATATACCCTTTTGTTGTCTTGACTCTGATACTGTATTGGAGGGTCATGTTGCGGTTGAAAACGGTCTATCCAATAAACCCAAGCAGCCTCCGAGTTTAGGAACAGTCTCCCATTGTTGTATTTGAGAAAGATGGTCCCATGAGAAAACTGTGAGTCAAGAGGTATCACCGGGTCCGGTTCACGTGTGAGATCTATTAATATAGCTTCGTGCCCGATGTGATATGCCCCTACAGCTCCCAGGATGCCGACTTGCAAAGGCCCGCTGGAATAGCTGAGAAAGGCCTGGAAATCTCTTGAGAAAGACCCGCTGCGATCCGCATGACTGTAATACTGCCCAGGGGTTGTTGCTATATCGGAATAATAATGAGGCAAATCATAGGGATCGCTGAACGCAGAAGCAGCGCCCACACGGTTTCGGAACACCTGCGCCAGAATGATGCTCGAATGACCCACGAATCTGTACGGATAAAACGCTAGACCAAAATCGAAGGGACCGTACGGTGCTACCAAAGCTATGGATTCTGTAGTCAACGAGTTTGACCCATCATATTGCAACCCCATGCCGAATTTCCATGGGCGTTTCCCCACCCCGAAGATCCCCCACGGAGTATTGGCGGTAAGCCAAAACTGAGTCCACTGTCCTTCAGTGAATGCATTTCTTGCACCAGGGGCATCCTGGGTATGGTAATCTGAAGCGACTGGGTCTCCCCAGGTTCCCAATCGATACAGACCTCTGATCCTTATGGCTTGGTTGATCTTTATTTCAGGTTCAAACTCCACATTGAAATACGACCACCCTGAACTTGAGCCTGTGACGAAGTTCGTATCAAACTGGCCGCCATTCCAGAAGTTGAGGTTTGCCACCGCAGTTGTTGATCGTGGCGGATCGCCTGTGCGTGTGCCTTCGTCCACGTTGTACGGGCCGAAAAATCCACGGTTGCCCATCTGATCGTACCATTCGTAGCTCCAATAAAAGGTCCCCTTCAGCCCAAATTCCCAGGCATGCCCGAGTCCCGGCATGCACAACACGATCAGCAGACTGAAACCTACGGAGGCTAAATGAGACCTTTTCCGCATTCCACTCTCTCCAGATTCACCAAACAGGCCACTTTGTGTGGCACATCCATTTCAAACATCACACCGTTCATGTCAACAGAAATCCTTCACGAGTCCGTCCGAAACTCCAAACATGCTCCCAATTCCCCTCTATCTATGCTGAATCACACGACCACTGCAATAACAATCATACCAAGGCCGCAGAAATTTCCGCTCCGGCCTCGGTCGGAAAGGGTACGAATGATCCCGACCAAGAGACAAGGGGGCTGTTGATAAGAAATGCCGATTCCCAATACTTTTCTCATCAAGCCTATTCACAGCATTGATTCTCATCATCCTGTGTTATAACCACGAAAAGGTAGAAGAAGCTAACTTAGTTAGGCTGGGC
>JAUPKT010000515.1 GCA_030837305.1 Thermodesulfobacteriota bacterium | reverse complement strand
TGGAGCCCCGGGGGCTGGGCGGCCTCATGCTGGCGTACGAGCAGCTCAAGCAAAAACTCCAGGCCGAAGGGCTTTTTGACCCCACAAAGAAGAAATCTCTCCCATTATTTCCCCAATCCATCGGCCTTGTCACTTCCCCCAAGGGCGCGGCCATCAGGGACATGATCCGCATTATTTCCCGAAGGTTTCCTCCGGCACATATACTCGTCAGTCCCGCATCAGTGCAGGGAGACAAAGCACCTGAAGAGATTGTGAAAGCATTGGAACGGTTGGAGAGGGCAGGGGGGGTGGATGTGATCATCATCGGCCGAGGTGGAGGATCTGTTGAAGACCTCTGGGCATTTAACGACGAACGGGTCGTCCGCGCGGTGGCTTCATGCCCCATGCCCATTGTGAGCGCGGTGGGTCACGAGACCGATTTCACGCTCACCGATTTCGCCGCAGATCTCAGGGCCTCCACGCCATCAGCAGCAGCCGAGTTGGTGGTGAGAGATAAGTCAGACCTCTTGGACGGGGTCAGGCATCTCAATGCCCGTATGAAAAACGCCATGCAAAACCAGTTGACGAACTGCGCCCAAACCGTTACCGAAACCCTGAAGCGGTTGCCTGATCCGAGACGGCGCGTCGAAGACCGGCGCATCAACCTCGATGATTTGACCTTCCGCCTCACCCGGTCCATGGAAAAAATCTTGACGGCAAGGCGTCAGGACGCACAGTCCCTCACGCAGAGGTTGCGCCCAGAGTTCCTGAGGACCGGGTTACATCGTACCCACGACGAGTGTGTCCAGCTTCTTGCGCGACTGCAGAGATCCATGACGTTGACGCTTCACCAGGGTAAGACGGCTGCGGAAAACGTTGCGAAAAGACTCGATGGCCTGAGCCCCCTTGCCGTGTTGGCCCGAGGATATTCCATCACCTTTGAAGAAAAGACCGGTGCCATCGTGAATAATGCGTCTCAAGTCCAAAAGGGAGACCGCCTTAGGATCAAGGTTCAAAAGGGAGACATTGCGTGCAGAGTTACCGGATCCAGCCTCAATTAGGGTCTGCTGGATGAAGTTCCCGAATAAGGACTACCATGAAAACACATGACCTAATGCCTTTCCTCACGAACCTCACAGAAAAAGCCGGAGAAATCCTCACCTCGTATTTCAATGGAAAGTTCACCATCGAACGGAAAGACACCTCTCCATTGGGAGTAGATATCGTAACAGATGCCGACCGTGCTTCGGAAGAAGCCATCCTCACGGAGATCAGGAGAGAGTTTCCCGGGCATGACATCCTTACTGAGGAGACGGAAACAGTCATCACAGGTTCCGAATGGCTGTGGATTGTGGACCCGTTGGACGGCACGGTAAATTTCGCCCATGGTTTTCCACATTTCTGTATCTCCATTGCCGTGGCCCAGTTCAATGAACTCGTGTGCGGCACAATTTATGACCCTTTGAAAAAGGAGCGATTTTGGGCTGCTCGAGACCTGGGAGCCTATATGAACGAGAGCCGACTCAAGGTCTCCACTGCGCAAAGGCTGAACAAGAGCCTTGTGGCAACGGGTTTTCCTTATGACAAGGCTTATTCACCAATAAACAACGTCTCGGAGTTCTCACGGGTAATTACGAAAATTCAAGGAATTCGCAGGGCCGGATCCGCCGCCCTTGATTTGGCGTATGTTGCGGCGGGAAGATTGGATGGTTTCTGGGAACTCAAACTGAAGCCGTGGGATCAGGCGGCCGGGATGCTCCTGGTTCAGGAAGCCGACGGCCGAGTCTCGGACCGATTCGGATCTTCCATGGACTATCGGAGTGACAACATAGTTGCCACAAATGGCGCAATTCATGCGGAATTGCTCGAGGCCTTGACCCCTGCAAAATAGGACAACTATTCAGAGGGTTTTTCTCCCAAGATCCCCACGAAGAATCTGAAGAAATAGAACAAGGAGTCCCGTGGCCGAAGTCCCGCGCAGGTCATCATGTCGCATAATTCTTTGTGCGCGAAGGTTCTGCCTATCCACACTCCGGCTGCCGTTTCCTCGATGAATCTCTGAAAACCCAGAGGACCATAGAGATTTGGCACGCCTACAAACACCTTACCGCCATCACGGGCGACCCGGGTCATCTCCTGCACCGCTGTTTCGGGAGAAGGAAGATGCTCTATGGTACTGCTGTTCCACGCCAAGTCCACACTGCCGGTCCGAAACGGCAGATTCTGAAGATCTGCAACGACGAGACACAGATCTGGGTCCCTCCGTCTCGCTTCCGACAGGGCTTCCAGGTCTATATCCATGGCCACGCTGAGGCATACATGAGGCTCCAAGGCAACCATTGATGATGCGTATGCAGGACCCGACCCTGCCTCGAGAACCACACAGTCTCCACCATCTGTCCCGCACGCCATGATGTATCTGACCAGCCGCCGGTTCAATCGCCTGCGCAAGGTATCGAAGAAACCGTACACCAACGTGCCGGGCGATCCGAGCTGCCAAGCCTTTGATTCCATTTCACGCCGCCTTCTTCCAAACCGCAAGGATGGTGCTGCCAAACGGTAGATCGAATCTTGTCAGCACACGCCGCTCCACATCGACGATGCGGAAAAGCAGTTCGTTGGCGAAACGGGGCAGAGGTTTGAGTTCAGACTGCGGGCTCTCCTCCTTATTCTTGTGGAAATACTTCAAAGACATTCGATATGCTGCAACCATCGGGAGTAAAGACGCAAACACGTGCGTGACGCGCAAGAGTTCCAAGCCTTCCTCATGAGACAAAAGGGAAAGCAGTCGACGTCGCGAATACCTCCTAGAGGCCTTTACCGCCCTGTGATGCTCTTCCGACAGCAGCCAATCGTACGCAGGCACCACGAGGATCAGGTGCCCGCCGGGTCGCAACACCCTCACCAACTCATTCACAGCGGCTTCCTCCTCCACGGCGTCACATTCAAGGACGTCAATGGACATGACCGCATGAAAACTGTTCGACCGGTAAGGAATATCATTGATGGAGGCAACGCACACCGTCTCGAGTCCACGTTGACCGCAGAATTGTGCGCCCTCAATTGCGTAGTCGAACCCGAAGATAGCATTGGTGGCATTCTCACGTAGGTTGACGAGGTTTTGGCCCGTTCCACACCCCGCATCGAGCACGAGATCGTTGGAGGTAATGCCTACGGACTTCAAGACATCGAGCAGTATCCTGTGCAGACCTCTATACCACCAGTAGTCCCCCTCTAACTGAAACATGGTTTGGTATTCATGAGGTTCCACTGGAGGGCGCCTACACAGGATACTCGAAGGTATCGGGGGATTCGGGATC
>JAUPKT010000514.1 GCA_030837305.1 Thermodesulfobacteriota bacterium | reverse complement strand
CGGTCGGAGAAATAATGAAAGGGCAAGATTCTTGCCCGGGGGTGATACCCACGTATGCCCGGCACGACCACGCACGCAGGTCTGATCGAGAGCCATGACTGCACTCCACTCTTGTTCTCCTTCAAGAGCCATGCTTCTTGCGACGTCCTGTGTGGATTCCGTCCTTTGAAGAACGGTCTATCTTATGTCATCCACCGCGTGGCCCAGTGCGTGTCGGTCTAAGGAAACCAAGTCCAATCGTTTTCCCCCTGTCCTCAGTTGCCAAGTGCCTGCATCTTTCTGAGCCCATCTTGGAGTCCTGCCAATTTGGCTGAAAGATCTCGTTCCCTCGTCTGTTGTTTTTCTATTGCCTCCACCCCTGCTTTCCCCAAGAAGTTTGGATTTGCCAATTTGGCTTGCACAGCGACGAAGTCTTTCTCCACTTTGGCGATCTCTTTTTCCAAGCGGGTTATCTCAGCATCAGGGTCAACGATACCCACCAGAGGAACCATGACCTGAATGTTCTTCACGACTGCTGTCGCTCGTAGCCGCGGCACGTCCACATCTTTTTCTGAGCGCGCAATGAGAAGGCTTTCCAGCCTGGCGAGGGTTTCGATCACCTTTCGGGCCCCACTGACAATGGTTTCCTCGTCGTCCGATGAACAAATGGCGACAGCCGTGAGGGGTTTACCTGGCGATATGTTCATCTCAGCCCGAATATTCCTTATTGCCGTGATGATCTGCATGAGGAGTTCGACCTGATTTTCGGTCACGTCGTCAACGTACGTTTTGTCAGCCTCAGGAAATGGCCCAAAGGTAATGGATTCTCTTTCCGGTGAAATCTTTCCGGCGATTTCTTCCGTGATGAACGGGATGAAGGGATGAAGCAGATGCAGGATGTGATCAAGCACATATCGGAGGACTATTCTGGCTCTTGCCGCATCCGGGGATTCGCTGTCTGAGAGGGATATCTTAGCCTCCTCGATGTACCAGTCACAGAACTCGTGCCAGGTGAATTGATACAAAGTCTGGGCCGCATCGTTGAACCGAAAGGTTTCCAGGGCGCTGCGAACATCTTCTATGGTTCTGTGGAGTCTCGAAACAATCCATCTTTCCATGAGGCCCAGGTTGTCGGGCAGTCTCGTGTATGATTCTGAACCGTCCGAATCAAGGTGCGGCAGGGCAAACCGTGCAGCGTTCCACAGTTTGTTCATGAAGTTTCTGTATCCCTCGATGCGGCTCTCGGAAAGCCGTATGTCCCTTCCCTGGGCAGCCAATGCCGCCAACGTAAATCTGAAAGCATCAGCGCCATGTTTGTCCATGATGAGCAAGGGATCTATAACGTTCCCCAAAGACTTGCTCATCTTTTTCCCATGCTCATCTCTCACCAGGGCATGGATGTAGACGTGCCGGAACGGGACGTCGTCCATGAATTTCAGACCCATCATCATCATGCGGGCGACCCAGAAGAATAAGATGTCAAAGCCGGTGACGAGACAGCTCGTCGGATAGAAGGTCCTAAGCAGCTCGGTGGGCTGCGGCCAGCCCATGGTGGAAAATGGCCATAGAGCGGACGAGAACCACGTGTCGAGAACATCCGTTTCCTGATTGAGTTTAGATCCGTTACACGCCGGACACTGACTCGGCACTACCCTGGAGACGATGACCTCTCCACATGTTTCGCATATCCAGGCAGGGATCCGGTGGCCCCACCAAATCTGACGGGAGACACACCAATCTCTAATGTTAGTCATCCATTCATAATATGTTTTCGTCCACTGATCCGGCACAATGGTCGTGCGACCCTCTTGGACCGCTTTAAGGGCCTCTTGGGCCAAAGGGGCTACTTTAACGAACCATTGTTTAGAAATCAGCGGCTCAACGACTTCTTTGCAGCGGTAACATTTGCCAAGGCCCACGGCATAAGGCTCTATTTTCTCCAGAAAACCTTCCTGTTCCAACTCCTTGACCACGGCCTTCCGGCATTCGTACCTGTCCATGCCGCAAAAATGGATGCCATTGTCGTTGATGCGTCCCTGGAAATCCATGACGGCAACACGATCCAGGTTGTGTCGTATCGACAGCTCAAAGTCGGTTGCATCATGAGACGGGGTCACTTTCAGGGCGCCTGTCCCGAAGTTCACGTCGACGATGGGATCCCCGATGATCACGAGCTTGCGGCCCACCAGGGGTAGAATTGCGTATTTGCCGATCAAGTCCTTGTAACGCGAATCCAAGGGATTCACTGCAACGGCAGTATCGCCGAGCATGGTCTCCGGTCGCGTTGTAGCCACCGTCAAATGCCTGTCTGTGCCGTCCACCGGGTAGCGGATGAACCACAAATGTCCGGATGAGTCCTCGTGCTCCACTTCGAGGTCGGACAGCGCGGTGTGGCAGCGTGGACACCAATTGACAATGTAGTCCCCTTTGTAGATGAGGCCTTCCTCATAGAGCCTTACAAAGACTTCTCGCACGGCCTTGGATAGGCCTTCATCCATGGTGAAGCGCTCCCTGTCCCAATCGCAGGAGCATCCGAGGCGCTTGAGCTGGTTTATGATGGTACCCCCGGACTCTTCTTTCCATTCCCAGACTCGCTCTATGAACTTGTCGCGGCCGACGTCCTCTCGGTGAAGGCCCTCTTGAGCGAGCTGACGTTCCACCACATTCTGGGTGGCAATCCCAGCGTGGTCCATGCCCGGCATCCAGAGCGTGTTAAACCCATCCATGCGGTGAAACCTCACCAGGATGTCCTGAAGAGTATTGTTCAGGGCATGGCCCATGTGGAGAGATCCAGTGACATTCGGCGGGGGTATAACTATGGAATATTCCTTGCCGGTCTTAACTTCACCGGCTTGGAAAAACTTCTTTTCGACCCAAAAATCGTACCATTTTTTCTCAATCT
>JAUPKT010000513.1 GCA_030837305.1 Thermodesulfobacteriota bacterium | reverse complement strand
GTCCACTGCCGGATAGATGCCCAATTCTGCGACCTGTCTTGACAGAACCACGGTTCCATCCAAATGGGCGAATGTGGTTGCAGGGGCCGGATCGGTGAGGTCGTCGGCAGGAACATAGAAACATTCAACTGCGGTGATTGATCCGTTCTTGGTTGAACAGATGCGCTCCTGCAATTCACCCATATCTGTACCAAGTGTGGGCTGATAGCCCACGGCGGATGGCATGCGGCCCAAGAGAGCGGAAACCTCTGATCCGGCCTGGGTGAATCGGAAGATGTTATCGACGAACAACATGACGTCGAGTCCCTGCTCATCTCGAAAATACTCTGCAACAGTCAGCGCTGTTAGGGCCACCCTCGCTCTCGCTCCCGGGGGTTCATTCATCTGACCGTAAATCAGTGCGGCGCGATCGATAACCCTTTCGCCTTCGGCCTTCTTTTGGCCAGGCAAGACGCCGCCCATTTCGAGATATAGGTCATTTCCTTCTCTGGAACGCTCGCCCACTCCGGCAAAAACGGATGTTCCACCAAACTGTTTCGCGATGTTGTTGATGATCTCCATCATGAAGACGGTCTTGCCGACGCCGGCCCCACCGAAGAATCCAATCTTGCCGCCTCTCATAAACGGTGCGATCAGATCGACGACTTTGATGCCGGTTTCCTGGATTGAAATCTGGGTTACCTGTTCTTCAAAGGCAGGGGCGGACCGGTGGATGGGTCTCATTTCCTCTGTGACTACGGGGCCGGCCTCGTCCACGGGACGCCCGACCACGTTCATGATCCTACCGAGGACCCCTCTTCCCACGGGCACTCTGATTGGGGCACCTGTGTTCCTGACCGCCATGCCTCGGACAAGCCCGTCAGTAGTATCCATGGCGATGGTGCGCACCGTGTTGTCGCCCAGATGCTGAGCCACTTCGACTACCAGGTTATCCGGTTCGTCGCTGATCGCGGGATTCGTAATCAGTAGGCAATTGTAAATTTCCGGCAAAGAATGTTCCGGGAACTCCACGTCAACGACGGGGCCGATTACTTGTACGATTTTTCCGTCCTTCATATTAGGATGTCCTCCTGAAACCACTTTTCAAATGGTCTTATAAACGTTTCTCCCCGGTCGTTCGGCACGGGGTTTATCCTTTCAGAGCCTCTGCGCCTCCGACGATTTCCATGAGTTCCGTGGTGATGCTCTCCTGACGCATCCTGTTCGCTTTCAGCGTCAGTTTGTGGATCATCTCGTCTGCATTAGAGGTTGCCGCTTCCATGGCAGTCATCCGAGCCCCGTGCTCGCTGGCCACGGAATCGAGCAGGCCGGTGAACACTTGCACCTGAACGTAGCGAGGGAGGATTTCCTCGAGCAACTCCTCCTCCGAAGGCTCATACAGGTACTCCCGTCTTCGCTTGGTCCCCTCTTCCGGCGCCACTGGAAGCAATCTTCGCAACGTACTGACTTGGGTCACGGCAGTTCGAAAGCTATTGTAAAGTAAATAGACTTCCTGGTATTCGCCGGAGACAAACTTTTCCGTCGCAACATCTAATACCTGACCCGCCAATTCAAAGTTGACCTTATTCATCACGTTTACGAATCTTTCGACTATGGTGACCTGTCTTCTCCGAAAGTAATCGTTGCCTTTTCGTCCCACGTTGATGAGGTCTACCTGAATACCCTTTGATTTCATTTCCTTAACAAATGCTTCAGCGCGGCGGTTGAGGTTGACGTTGAATGCACCGCAGAGTCCCCGGTCAGCAGTAATCTCAATGAGAAGAGCCTTTTGCGGCGGCACCATTGTCAGCATGGGGTGGACGCCAGGATTCACTCTCGCTGCCAGGGACATGAGGACATCCCTCATCTTGTCGGCAAAGGGGCGCGCAGCTTTAATGCTCTCTTCAGCACGCCGCAGTTTCGCTGCGGCCACCATTTTCATTGCATTGGTGATTTTCTGCGTGTTCTTCACACTGGCTATGCGTTTACGTATATCTCTGAGGCTTGCCATATCGACCTCTATGTCTGAATCTATTCCTGTCCTACTATTTCAACGAGTCCAATACCCGAAGGTAACCGTTAAATCAAAGATACCGCCGGTGGATTGAAAACACCCTTGAACTCTTGCAGGATGTTTTTCATTTTTGCTTCAAGTTCACCCGAGATGATCTTCTTTTCCTTGATCTCAGCCAAAACTCCGGGGTGACTGCTCTCCAGATAGCTGAGATATTGTCTCTCGTATTCCGTAAGCATTCGTAGGTCGTATTCATCAATAAACCCGGTGGTGGCGGCAAAAATAATCGCCACCTGCTTCTCCACGGGCATCGGCTCATACTGGGGCTGTTTGAGTATTTCTACGAGACGGGTTCCACGAGCCAACTGGGCCTGGGTGACCTTATCCAAATCGGATCCAAATTGGGCAAAGGCTTCCAATTCTCGGAACTGTGCAAGGTCAAGTCGCAAGGTCCCGGCCACTTGTTTCATGGCTTTTACCTGTGCGTTTCCACCGACTCGAGAGACACTGAGACCAACGTTCACCGCAGGCCTCACGCCCGAATAGAAGAGGTCTGTGGAGAGGAAGATCTGGCCATCGGTGATGGAGATCACGTTTGTGGGAATGTATGCGGACACGTCCCCTGCTTGAGTTTCGATAACCGGCAATGCCGTAAGGCTTCCACCGCCGTGGGTCTCTCCCATTTTCGCGGCACGCTCAAGGAGTCTTGAGTGCAGGTAAAACACGTCGCCGGGGAACGCTTCTCGACCAGGGGGACGCCGCAGCAGCAGTGAAAGTTGGCGATACGCCACGGCCTGCTTGCTCAAGTCGTCATAAATGATCAATGCATGTTGTCCATTATCGCGGTAGTACTCTCCCATGGTGACCCCTGAGTACGGAGAAATGTATTGCATGGGAGCTGGGTCTGAAGCTGTGGCGGAAATAACGGTCGTATATTCCATGGCACCGAAGCGCTCCAATGTCGCCACAACCTGAGCCACGGTTGACCTCTTCTGGCCTATAGCCACATAGATGCACATCACATCGCCGTCTTTCTGGTTGATGATGGTGTCTATGGCAATGGCCGTCTTTCCAGTCTGTCTGTCCCCGATGATGAGTTCTCGCTGCCCTCTGCCGATGGGGATCATGGAGTCAATGGCTTTGATACCTGTTTGGAGCGGCTCTTTGACGGGCTGCCTCTTGATGATTCCGGGAGCAACGACTTCCACCACTCGGAACTCTGTCGTATCAATGGGCCCTTTGCCATCTACCGGTTGCCCGATGGCGTCTACGACCCGCCCCAACATGGCCCTACCCACGGGCACCTGGACGATTCGGTTCGTCCTCTTCACCGTGTCACCCTCTTTGATATGGACATCCTCGCCGAGAATTGCTGCCCCGACGTTGTCCGCTTCGAGGTTGAGCACCATGCCCATGATGTTTCCGGGGAATTCCAAAAGTTCTCCGGCCATGGCATTCTCGAGACCGTGGAGTCGAGCTATTCCGTCGCCCACGCTGATTACTGTGCCCGTCTCGCTGACTTCGACCTTCTTGTCGTAGTCCTGAATCTGCTGCTTGATAATCTGGCTGATTTCTTCGGCTCTGATCTGCATTGTTTTCTATCCCTTCAAGCTTTCCTTGAGCTGGTTGAGCTGAGTACGAATGGTACCGTCAAAAACCATGTCTCCGACCTTTGCGACAAGACCACCAATGAGGGTTGAATCAACTCGCGTAGTGAGTATTACCTGTTTCTGACTCATCTGAGACAGGGATTCCGTAACCCGTCGAAGATCCTCGTCACTGAGGGTTTCGGCGCTCGCTACTTCACCTCTCTTAATGCCTTTAATGTCATCTACCTCTTCACGGAAGGCCTTTTCTATGCCTGCGAGATGACTGATTCGTTTCCGGTCAATCAGTACGTTGACAAAGTTGACCACCATAGGGTCTGTTCCCATCTTTTCAAGGACTTGGCCTGCAATCCCCTTCTTATCGTCTTTGGTGAAAACAGGATTCATGAGCACTTCCCGAAAGTCGTGCGATTGGTTCACAACATCGCACAAATCGGACAGGTCCTGACCATATTTCTCCAGAGCGTTCTTCTCTTGCCCGATTTCGACCAAGGCCTTTGCATAACGTTTTGCCAAAGTGGTATCAATCACTTCATACCCCCAACCTTAACAAGGTAATCCTCGACAATTCGTTTTCGGTCATCCTCGTTGATTTTTTCACGTATAAGAGCCTCAGCGAGTTGAACCGCCATATCAACTGCTTCGTTCTTCAGCGTGATTTTTGCGTTCCGGAGTTCTTGTTCGGCTGCTATTCGTGCAGACTCAACCATGGCATTGGACATTCTCTCCGCATTACCCAGCACTTTGTCTTTCTCCGCTTCAGCCGATTTCTTGAGTTCAACACGCATTTTTTCAAGTTCGGCTTCCATACCGGCAAGCTTTTGCTTGTATTCCTCGATGGTGCGCTCCGCCTTGTCACGCTGCTCCCGGGCTTCTTCGAGGTCTCTCCCAATCTTGTTCCGTCTCTCGGCAAAAAAATCGGCCAAGGGCTTCTTTAAGAGATAAACAAGGAGAGCTATGAGAGCCACGGTGTTGATTACACGCCACGAAAGCATCCAGGCGTCCCAAGGACTCGCACCTTCGCCACCACCTGCCGCGTACGCCGCCGACGTGATCGCGGACCCGGCGACGGTTATGAGCAGTGTCAGGATTCTGTTAGTTTTCATCAGACGGCCCTCCCGAGGATTTTTTCCGAAATCGATTGGGCGAGGGGCGTCATTTCGTCTCTGAGGGTTTGACGGACTGTCGCGGCTTCAGCCTGAATAGATGTTCTCATTTCGTCGACGATTGCCGCGGCCTTTGTGCGGGCCTGATCCAGAAGGTCAGATTCGACTTTCTTGGCCTCCGAAACAAGCACGTTCTTTTCCTGCGCTGCAATCTGCCTCGCTTTCCCGAGTTCCTCCTGATGCCGGCGCTCCTGATCCTCCACCTTCTTTTCCAGATCCAGCGCACTATCCAGATCCTTCTTGATTTGGGCTTCCCTTTCCCTGATTTTTGCCAGGACGGGCTTGAAAAGAATGGCGTTGAGAATAAGGAGAAGAACGAGGAAATTGATGATCTGAATGAAGAGAGTGAGATTAACGTTAATCACTGGCTTTGTCTCCCGATTCGAGAAATGTGGTGAGCCCCATGATAGTTCCCTGAAAGGAGCCTACGGGCTACTCACTCGCAACTGCCTGTTTTTGCTTAAAGGATATTGTTCGAGATCCAAAATTAGAATGAGTGTGTAAATTAGCACCCCATTTGCCGGGTGTCAACATTTTTTCGTGGAGTTTTTCGTGTGGAAAGCTGACTAGCGGGACTCTTTGTGCACTGGTTGCTTTTCGTCGCCCTGATCAATATCTTCCATTACTTCGTAGGACGGGGGCCACGCCTGAGCGGATATGGCTTCAATGGACTCGTCTTCTGATGTGACTTCCTCTTCCGCGGCTCCAAACACAGGCATTTCAGCCTGAACCGAAGACATGCTGCACATTCCCTCGAATATGACGCCCTCTTCTACTACGAGACTCGGAGTCCGTATATTTCCATAGACTTTAGCCGGGGGATAAAGCTCTATCTTTTCAGTCGCTGTTATGTCGCCGTGAACCTCACCCGCTATTTTCAAGACGCTCGAGTGAATCTGAGCGTGTATTACCGATTCACTCCCCACTACGAGGGTACCGCGACTGATTATTTCACCGTAGAAAGTACCGTCCAAGTGCACTACCCCTGAAAAAGATAGCTTTCCGGCAAATTCGGTCTGAGACCCGAGAAACCCGGTTACTACGTCTGATTTGGGTTTTCTAAAACGGAGCATGTCTCCTCCTGTTTACAGGGGCATTTTCAAATGCGTCTCTCCCAGCGCCAGCCGCATTCTCCATACCATAGACTCTCCAGTGGTTCAAGGCATAATTCCATGAATTGCCGCACTTTCAGGAAATTTCCTCACCCTAGTATAAAAAGCGACGCATACTCACATTGACCAGCACTGCTATTGCCAGAAACGATGATAAGAGCGAAGAACCGCCATAGCTGAGAAAACTGAGCGGGACGCCCACAACGGGCAACAAACCCATGACCATCCCGATGTTTATGGTGACATGCCAGAAAATTAGGGCAACGCATCCGAAGCATATGAGCGCGCCGAAATTGTCTTTGGCCTTGCCGGCTATGGCCAGACCTCTCAACATGACTCCCGCAAACAGAGCGATTACTGCAGTACACCCGACAAAACCCCACTCCTCGGCCAAGACAGAAAAAATGAAGTCAGTGTGTTTGACGGGCAGAAACATGAGTTGGTTCTGGGTTCCTTGGAGAAATCCTTTCCGAACAACCCTCCGGATCCTATCGCTATTTGCGACTGGATTATGTGGTATCCTGCGCCTGCCGGGTCATATTCGGGGTTGAAAAACGTGAGTATCCTTTTTTTCTGGTAATCCAGCAGCACGTATTGTCCCAGCCAAAATGCTACCGGGGCCAGGACTGCCACAGAGCCAAGAAGCCACAAGGATGTCTTGCGATTGATACCTACGAAGAGGATCATGGACAGTGCAACTAGAAAAGTCACTGCTGCCGTACCGAGGTCCGGTTGGATGAGCACCAATATCACCGGGACGGTCAAGAGAAGGATTGGTCTGACTAGATCGGCGAATCTCAAGCCCCCCTCTCCCACCTTGTCCTGGAAATAGCGTGCAAAGAGGATGACGACGGCAAGCTTGGCAAATTCAGAAGGTTGAAACCTCATGAGTCCCAGGTCTATCCATCTCCTTGAGCCGGCCGTCACCTTGCCCACTGACCAAACCAGTATCAGCATCAATATCACCATAACGTACAACCACAGGCCCCACCTCTCCAACACATGGTAATCATAGAAGAGGAAGCACGCAGTAAAGACTATTCCAATGCTTACCCACATCAATTGACGCACCACAAAGGCTTTCCCGGCGGCACCCATCGGAGCCGTTGCGCTGAGAATCAGTACGATACCAATTCCGGTGAGAGTGAGACTCAAGACTATGAGTTGCCACTCGAAGAGAATGGAAGCCGTGGGAGATGAACTCAATGTTGAAGGGGTCGTCTGCATAAACGTCTACATACCAAGACCGCTTCCACTGAAAATGCGACCAAAATACGCTGCTATTGTCATCATACTGATATCCTACGCTTTAAGAAGTCCGGTGTGGGGTTGGGCTACTTCCCGCCCCACGTTTCCGATCCAATGTCTCTCCATGACTAAGGCTGGTTCATTCCCTCCCGTCACCGGGATCTTTCACACCGTAATATTTGGATATGATCTTGCGCGCAATGGGAGCTGCCGTTGCGCCACCACCTCCACCGTGTTCGACAACCACGACCAGGGCAATTTTTTTCGGCAGATCATCAACGTATGCCACGAATATTGCGTGGGTGCGTTCATGATAGGGAATTTGGTCCGGGGCGAGACTGGTGTCCCTGGTAGAAATGACCTGCGTGGTACCGGTCTTACCTTTGACATTCACACCAGGCACAAAAGCTTTCTTCCCCGTGCCTCTTCTATCCTGGACCACATTCTTTAGAGCGGCCCGAAGAAATTCAGTGTGTTCATCGGCGAGAGGCAGCACCCACCGCGTCACGGTTGAATGTTCGTACAGGGCCTGACCGTCGGAAGAGCTAATCTGTTTGACAATACTGGGCATGAGTACCTTGCCCCCGTTGGCGAGGGCCGAGGTCATTACAGCGAGTTGCAGGGGCGTCGTCAGAAGAAACCCCTGCCCTATTGCAATGGAAATCGTTTCCCCGTCTTTAATCGGTTCTCCGTAAACCCGCATCTTCCAATTTGTTGTCGGGACCAATCCTGGGAGTTCTTGGGGAAGCCCTAGGCCCGTAGGTTTTCCAAGGCCGTATAAAGACGCCCACTTGGCTATTTTATCAGGCCCCAAGCGTTTCCCCACCTCGTAGAAATACACGTCGCATGATTCCACTATTGCCCTATGGAAATCCGCCTGGCCGTGCCCATGTTCATTCCAGCACCGGAAAGTGATGCCACCGACATCGATTTCCCCTGTGCACAGGAATTTTGTCCCCGGCCCAACGACTCTCTCTGCTAAGGCGGCAGATGCCGTGACGATTTTGAATGTGCTCCCTGGTGCATACAATCCTCTGATGGACCTGTTTTCCAAAGGATGAGAGGGGTCGTTGTTGAGGTTTCTCCAGTTCTTTTCCGTAATAGCAGGGGAAAAAATATTGAGGTCATATCCAGGCTTGCTCACCATGGCCAGAATCTGTCCAGTGTCCGGATCCATGGCCACGACGGACCCGGCCCGGTGAGCGAAAATGTCCTCCACAAATCCCTGAAATCCAGAGTCTACGGTGAGAATTATGTCGGAACCTGGTCGCGGCGCTTTTCTCACGACCTCAGACAACTGGCGCCCCTTGGCATCTATCTCAATTTGTTCCCAACCTTCATCTCCCCTGAGATAACTCTCATATTCCTTTTCAATGCCGGATTTTCCGATGCTGTCTCCGATCCGATACCCCGCCTTCACAGGTTTGGACAACTCATCAGCAGAAACCTCTCCCACGGTTCCGATGACATGGCACAAGGTTTCTCTCCTTGGATAGGATCGGTATGGCTTGACATCCACCGCCGTGCCTTTCAGATCAGCAATCAAGCTCTGGAGAAGAGACATTTCTTCCAAACTGAGGTTTTTCTTGAGGGGATAGCTCACGAACCTTGGAAAGGAGCGGCTTTTTTCTATGAGACTCCGCAACTTTTCGGGAGGTGTTCCCAGCACACCCGCGCACCGTTGAATCAACTCTGCAGGATTGTCGAGTTCATGAGACATGACAGAAAACTGAAAGCCGGGTTTATTCTCAGCCAACACATGGCCCGCACTGTCGAGGATTCTTCCTCTGGGCGCTGCCAGTCTCAAGACACGAAGCCTATTACTCTTTGACTTTTCGTCATATTCATCACCCCACAAAACTTGCAGCCTCCAAAGATTCCCTGCGAGGACGAGCGTGGTCAATATCGTGATGACGGCCATCATCCTGACACGATTCGACAGCGTATTGCCGGGGATTCTTAGACCGGGCATGCTATTCATCAAGTATTCATCCTGTGAATTTGCTCCGTCTCATCCAGAAACGGTCCATCAGCGGTATAACAAATACAGCGCCGATTCCAGTCAGGAAGGCCTTGAGTATGAGAGATCGAGCCAGATGGGGGCCTAACCCAATAGGTCCTGCGAGGGCGCGGCTCATTAGGATCACGGCGCCTTGTGAAATGCACAGCACAAAGGAAACCATGAACCGAGCAAGATGCGACTCGAGGTCGGCATTAGCGTTCATATATGCTGCCAAGAGAAAAGACAGGCAATATACGAAAGCAAACAAGCCTGTCGGGGAGCCG
>JAUPKT010000512.1 GCA_030837305.1 Thermodesulfobacteriota bacterium | reverse complement strand
CTTGAAAAAGAATTTGGAGTTAAGCCGGCGAACCTCATCGCTTCCATAGGGCCGGCCATAGGACCCTGCTGTTATGAAGTTGATGACAAGGTGTTGATTCCGGTGATGAGTCGGATTCCTCATGGTGCAAAATTCGTCACAAAATGTGTGGGTGAAAGACAGGAGGGAGCCGGCATTTGTCAAACAGTCGACCTAGTATCCATCAACAAATCAGAGCTTATAGCCGGGGGGCTGCGAGGGAGTCACATTAGAGCAGTAGGCTCTTGCACATCATGTAACGAGAGTTTGTTCTTTTCCCATAGACGAGACAGAACAGGGACTGGCCGACATATAGCCATAGTAGGCTTTCGTGATTAACTCACCCGCCTGAGAAGTGCGAGAACTCCGCGAGCTGCATCTTCCGGCATGACATAGGTAGGAATCCCGGCTTCATGCATGTGAGAGCGGTATGGCTCGATGTGTTGTGTGGACCCGATGAAGCATGCAACGATGGTTTTAGCATACTGATGTGCCAAACGGATGAGTGCCTCTGAAGGATATTGCCAATTCTTGTGTTCGCAAAAAATCGCCAATAATACGTCCATATTCGGGTCTTGGAGCATTATCTCCGCAATGTCATGAAAGGGTTTAATAAGGAAAGCTCCCCCCGCGCCATCGACCGGATTCTTGTAGATGACCGGCACAGAGGGACCAAGCACGTCACCTATTTTCTGAAAAGTTGTTGATTCAAGGTCTGCGAGAGTGCAGCCGGATTCAAATTGAAGTACATCCCAGGCAACGATGCTCGGCCCGGCAGTATGAGTGAAGATCCCCATTCTTTTACCCGCGGGGGTACGTCCGAGGGCGAGAGCTTTGCATACGGTGATCATTTCAGAAGCAGAGCCGACGATTTCGGCGCCGGCCTGGGCCAAGGCTCCTTCCCAAATGCGATTCGATCCAGCCAGGGCTCCTGTATGACTCGTAGTGATATGATCAGCGCCTTCTCCTCGTCCTCCTTTGTATACCACGATGGGCTTTCTCGAGGACATTGCTCTGATCTGACTGATGAAAGCCCTGGGATTTGAAGAGCCCTCAGTGAAGATACCAATGACATCAGTATGTGGATCGTCATCGAGGTATTGGAGGAGTGTCTCAAATTCCAGATTCACGCGATTGCCTACACCTATCCATTTTGAAATACCCAGACCCTCGTCTGAGGCCCTACCCTTGAAAGCCAATCCAATGCCGCCGCTCTGGCTGATAAAGGATACGGTTCCTCGCTGAAGAATTCTTGGATAAAAGGTCACATTCAAATCCGCCCAGGTATTCAGAAAACCGAGAGTGTTGGGGCCAACCAGCGGCATGTCCCCGGCGGCTTCTCTCAGCTTGTCTTGAAGCCGCATACCATCAGGGCCCATCTCAGCGTACCCTCCGGCAATGACACTTGCACCGGCTACCCCCTTTTCACTCAGTGCTCTCGTCACTTCCACCGTCGAGTGCTGGTTCAAGGCAATCACCGCGAGGTCCGGAATTTCAGGGAGATCGTCTATGGACTTGTAGACTCTGATCCCCAAAATCTCATCATGACGAGGATGTATTGGATAAATCCTCCCCTTGAATTGGCCCGTGACGATACTATCCATGATGGCGTGGCCAACCTTGTCCGGACTGGCGCCTGCTCCAAAGACGGCAATAGATTTTGGGTAAAACATTTTATGCAATCTTAATGTGCGGTCATTTTCCATGGGAAGCCTCTACCGATCCTTTATCTTTTGTACGGTATTATTTTGCATTGCTGAACGCTATGCCGAACACCGATCCTCCTGAGTTTCGGCAGTCTTGAACACCTGAAATATGGGGGCACAAGGATATTCTGCCTGGGCACAGATCAGTGCTCAAGGGAATGTATCGACACCTTTGGCTGGTGAAATAGACATCAAAAGGAGCTGTTTCTGAGAGAACCTTTAATCGGAAAAGCTCGAGACCCTTTCCGCCGGCATTGAACTGGAAAGGGGACTTACTGGCATAATCTTCAGTAGGCTGCGTGTTATAAAAGGCATCAAAGATAAAAGCCTGATCAGTGAGGGGAATTCCGATTCCCCTATCCTGTACCTCCAGAGTGAGTCGAGGATGGGCGTATGATACGGCTACCGATACGTGGCCCTCGTCCGGGGTGTTCTCGATGGCATTTTTCAGGAAAGTCCTGACGGCTACCGAGAGTACATGAGGGTCAACAAAGTCGACTGAAATTTTGTCCGATTGAAGTGCAATTCCTATTTCCCGTTGACCGGCATTGATTTTGATTTCTTGAATCTGTGAATCGAGGCATTCTTTTACAGAAAACGTTTTCGGTTCGTAAGGGGGCGGATCCAGAATTTCTTCAACGATGGAGCGGAGGTCGAGCAAGCGAGCAACATTTCGCTTGATTCTCATCAGTTTACTGCGGCTGGAGTCCTCGAGAGTGCCCTGCTTTAAGAGCAATTCGGCAGAAGCGTCAATGATCGAGAGAGGAGTAGCTATCTCGTGGGACAAATGGTTGACCGCGCGCATTCGAGCGCGTTGGAGAAATTTGAAAGCAGTGATATCTCTGAAAACCACTACTACATTTTGTATTTCGGGGCCACATACATCAATATCCAGCGAGGCTACTGAGACGGTAAGGTCAACAGTTTGGCCGTCATCTCTCTGAAAAGTAACTTCCTCTCTGGGTCTGGTCCGGGCGTGCGTTACCGCATCTTCCAGAATACTCAGGAATGGCATGTTTTCGGGGTGATTACTCAGAGCCGCACGGAAATGTTTTCCCTGTACGTCTTGGAGTTGCAGACCTAAGATCTGTAGGGCCGCAGGATTGATGGTAAAGATGTTGCCATTGCATTCGAGCGTAATTACGCCTTCGTTCATGCTGCGGAGAATAGCCTTTTCAATCCAGTCCGAGTTGTTCATGACAGTCTCTCTGATGCTTGTTTGCCGGATTTCATTTTTAACATGGGCTGAATCATGGATAACCCGGACTCACAGTAGAGATAAAGGATAAAAACAGCGAATCCACCTTGCTAATGGGAACACGAGTACATAACTGTATTGTAACGTAAAGAATGGTAATGATCATAGGTAAAAACAGCTAAGACGACACGGGTTCTTTCGATCTTAGTGGAGTTAACTGGTTCATTACTTCAGACTTTGCTAAAAAATACCGGGTCTTACGAGTAATCGTTGCTGACCGGTGAGGAGGAATCAAGAAAATGGAGAAGGAGCGAATATGTCCGCATTGTGGGCAAAAGATGGACCCTTTTCGAACTCCAGACCTTTCTAGCTGGGGTGGTGAAATTCACCATGTGTGTTTCAACGATGAATGTGAGTACTACAAAAAAAGCTGGGATGTGCTGGACGGTCAGGGGGTAGAGCGCACCGGCTATAGATGTCGGATGGATCCTCGTGGAGTGTGTGGTCCCATGGCCGTATGGTCGGCTGATGCTCTCAAGGACTTTGTGTGCTCGGAATCGGGAAACGAATTGCGAACGGAATAACCTTCAAGACGGGGGAAGGAGATCTCGGGTCTGTTGCCCAAAGGCGAAAACCTAGATCTCCTTTTCTTGTACATTCTGAGAACGTAAGAATCATGTATGGAAAAGACCTATTAAAACCAGAAAATTTTGCCAGAGATGATGAGAGGCCGGACACAATGTTTTACAAGAGGCCTCGATTCGTCAATCACCTGGATTCCCTTGCCTTGGCCACGATCGATGACTTAATGGTGAGACTTTTGCCAAAAGGTTCTCACGTGCTTGATCTCATGGCCAGTCATGATTCTCATCTTAGGCCAGAGATAAGTCCCTCGTCGGTGACCGGCCTCGGACTGAATGAAGAGGAGCTGGCCGGCAACTCGATGTTGACAAGAAGGGTCGTGCATGATCTCAATGCTCAGCCTAGACTGCCTTTTTCAGATGAGGAATTCGATGTTGTCATCAACACAGTTTCGGTTGACTACATCGTGCATCCCGTAGAGGTTTTTCTGGAAGTGGCACGAATACTCAAGCCGGATGGACGTTTCGTTCTGATTTTTTCTAATAGAATGTTCCCTCCAAAGGCTGTGAACATTTGGAAACAGATGAACGAAAGTCAGAGATGGGATCTCGTAAAACATTATTTTCGAGTGGCGGGGCATTTTTTTGTTGAAGGAACTTTTGAGAGCAAAGGAAAACCGAGACCGAAGGACGACAAGTATTATTCGTATGGCATTCCCAGTGATCCTGTGTACGCCATTTGGGCTAAAAAGAAAGTTGGTGGAGCGTGAAAAATTGCGCCCTCATAATGGTCTATGAGGGTTCTGTTAGGATGGTCGTTCGATAATTCTGCTTAAGACATTTGTCAAAATACGAGCAGTGGCATACACGAGGGGAACAACTCTGTGGTAATTCATTCGCTTAGGGCCTACAACTCCAATGCTTCCCACCACTGTATCGGTCGTTCTTATGGGGTAGGCAACTATGGAACATGAATCCAACTCTTGGAGGCCGTGTTCCGCGCCGATATAGATTTGTATTCCGTCCGCCTTAAGGGTTTTGTCCAATATTTTCAGTAGATTGCTCTTCTCTTCAAAAGCAGTGAGTAGTGCGCTCAACTTTTCCACCTGCGAGAATTCCGGCTCGGTGAGAATATTGGATTGTCCTTGAATGAATACCTCTCTGGATTCCGGCTGAGACAACATCATGTGTCCGAGTTTAAGCGTTTTGGCCAGCATGGCGTTGACGTGGGTTTTTTCCTGAGCCAACTCCCTCTCAATACGCTCCCTTGCTTGGTGGAGATCCAGGTCCTTGAGCATATCGGTGAGCATCCGCCCGTATGTCTCAAGGGTGTGCTGATCGATATCGTCCTCATCATATATCGTCTTGGTCTGTACAAAACCTGAAGCTGAGATGAGAATGACGAGGATACGTTCCGTAGCCACCTTTATGAATTCGATAGTCTTGAAGGTTTGCTGGACGACGGGCCCCGAAGAGACTACTCCGGCCTGTTTTGAGAATCCTGCCAAGACCAAAGATGATTGACGCAGGAGGTCTCTCACGTCCGGGCCTACACTTTTGATAAGCGACTCTATCTCCGAATACTTGTTCTGGTCTGTTTCGTGCACTCCCGGCAATCCGTTTACGTACAGTCGATAGCCTTGATCCGTGGGAACTCTCCCTGCACTGACATGGGGCTGAGTGATGTAACCGGACTCGGTCAAATCGCTCATGATATTCCTAATGGATGCAGCAGAGAGGCCAATGTCCTTTATTTTTGACAAAGTCCTGGATCCTACAGGGTCTCCCGTTGCAATGTATTCGGCAACCAAAACCTCCAGAATCTTCTCTGATCTTTTTTCTAAACCATGCACGGTTTTTCCACTAGACGTTATCTTTTACCCTTTGAATACAATAAACTTCAAGGATTGATTGGTCAAGGAAAACGGATTGGCGGCATCTTTCTCTTGATCCATTGCCTCTTTCGTTCGATAATACGCCTCATGAACCAGTGCCCTCGCTTGCCTAAAGAACTCAGATCCCTGCCTGGGAACATCAAGTGCTGCCTTGACCTGATACCGGCTGTAGTTGAATGACGTTAATTATCAATAGTGTCCTACCCATATTTGCAGTCATAGCCCTCGGGAGCTTTCTCAAGCGTGTGGGATGGCTTGACGATGCCTTCATCAGGGCATCAGACAGGATGATCTACTATCTTTTTTTCCCCTGCTTGCTGTTCTGGAAAATCGGAAAACCCG
>JAUPKT010000511.1 GCA_030837305.1 Thermodesulfobacteriota bacterium | reverse complement strand
GGCCCCCGCCCACTCCTTCGAAGAGATTGGTCGAGGAGAATAGATTGTCCGCCGGAACACGGTTGAAAACCGGCCCAAGTTTTGGGCCTGAACTCGAGGAGTCTCCCAGGTGAGTGACAGGCGCCAGAACACCGAGAACATAACCCAGTGCCAGCCCCGCCGCCAATGCGGCCACTACACCTATGGCCTTGAAGGGCAGAGCCTTGGCCTTCTTCTGGGCGGAAAGCGGAGACGACCTCGGTTGCGGGGTTGAGCTTTGCCGGCCGCTGGAGGGTTGATCCGACATGGTAGCCCCCTTATGGGGTCCGGGGCGAGCAGTAAGCCGAATCCTGTTCCCGGTAAACCGGGCGGCGATCATTCATCTAGGACGACGGTTACCCGCCGCCTCAAGCGACCTACCCGGAAGCATCGGACGGGCCGTCCTCAAACGCTTCCCTATTCGGTCTTGCTCCGGATGGGGTTTACCTGGCTTCCCGTGTTACCACGAGAACCGGTGAGCTCTTACCTCACCCTTTCACCCTTACCTTCTTTGGGAGAAGGCGGTTTGCTTTCTGTGGCACTTTCCTTGGGGTTACCCCCACCGGGCGTTACCCGGCATCCTGCCCTACGGAGTTCGGACTTTCCTCCCGCGCCCTAGGGCGCCGGCGATCACCTGGTCTCCCCGGACTCATCGCGTTATATGTCACTCATTACAAAAAAGCAAGACTTCATAATTCATGCAAATGCCATTGAAATCCAAATAAATTTATTGTACCATGTACCCTAAGGAATAGCATGAAGAGGATTGCCATGAAGATCCATTGTCTTCCCAAATCATTGTTTACCGTCTTAATGGGCTTTCTTCTCCTTCTGCCTGCCGTCTGTTTCGCGGCTGTTGGTGAACGGACGGAGGACCGGAAGTCGTCCTTTGGCCTTCAAGGGCCACAGGATGTGAAGCTTGCCCAGGGGTTGCCGTTTCAGGCACCGGAATCCCCCGAACTCGAGACTCCCAAACCGGTTTCCCCGCAACAAAAGATTCAAGGGAGAGGTGGGACGGAACAAACCTCTGGTGACGGGAATGTGTTGAAGGGCGAATCGACTGGCAAGAGCTTGGAGTCTTCAGGCGTCGGCAGGCCTGCGGAAGTAGCGGCTCCGTCTGGGAAACCAGCAGTCAAGAAGAAACGAACCGAGACGAAGGCACAACAAACTCCCTTGGCTACATCGCCATCTCAAAAGACTCCCCTCGGTTCTTCGCGGGTGCAGCCATTGGGACCGGCAGCTCTCCCTTTGGGCACTGTAGGCCCTCCGGTGTCATCTCGCCCTCAATTGCCACCTGCTCTTCCCTATCAACCGCCGGTGACCGGACGAGAAAATATTAATCGACCGCTGCCACTAAACCCGGGGGACAATATCATGGCGAGAATCCCTCAAACCGGGGCTCAGACGCAGTCAGCACTCCAGAAACCCAGAGCGTCTGAATCCGGCTTGCCGTCAGCATCGGCCATTGGGTCCCAGGAATCCTTCGATAATTTTGTGATGAATTCTTTCCGGGGAGGCAGGGTAAGTGCCCCCGGCCGGCCAGGTGTACAACCACCGATGCAGGACATACCTCCGAATTCATTGTTCGGCCAAATAAGTCAAGATATTAAGCAACTTGGATCGGGGATAAAACAGACTTTTTCGAGAATCATCCCTCTGGCGCAATGAGCGCTAGTCCAGGGCTTCCAGTTTGGTAAACGCGTCCAGCTTTATGTGGACGGTCTGGTTAAAAAGCGTGGCCTTGAGTCCGAGTTGGGTTCCACTTCGCCGTTTCAGGAGAACACCCTCCAATCCCTTGAGGGGACCTGACTGAACGAGGACTTTGCGACCTGGAACCAGACCGGGCCTAACAATGAGTTCCGCTTCTTCTGAGATGGCTTTCTCGATTGCCTCCAACTCTCCCAGAAATTGAATTTGATCCCCTACCTTGATGAGCTTGACCCACTTCTTCGAGTCATAGAGCAGATGATGCTGCTCTTTCTCAAGAGCCATGCACACATAGCCTCTAAAGAGAGGAATTTCGACAACGCGTATCCTTCGAAAATAACCTATGCGCTCTTTCTTTCTATATAACGGCAGATAATAGCTTATTCCTCTGTTATACAAGTAGGTTGCAATCATTTTCTCGCAGTTGGGCTTCGTGTGTATCACCCACCAAAGCCCCTGGTCTTCTCCGAGGGGCCTGCTTTCTGGATATCTTCTCGGAAACATACCAATGTCTTCCAAAACACTACTCCTGAAGAGACGTGCGCTCTCGAGAAAAGAATAATTTACTGTGCCCCGCCTTGCCCTGTAAGCATCAAGTTCTGCATTCAAAATGTATGTGAATACAAGGCGCAGCATCATGGCCATGCGAGCCATTTCCGGCAACTATTCAGGAATGTTCGTGCGGTGTCAATGGCTTTTTTCCGGCTTGGTTTGGTTGTTGAAAAAATGAAGCCATCTTCCTATTTATTTATATATTGGTATAGTATATTATATATATAGTATGTATGTGCCGGGGGCTGACGACTTCACTCCAGATCCCTCGCCGTGCAACTGGTTACGCGATGGATCGGTCAGGTCACTTTCCCAAGGTGCGGGGGGTGCCCCGATGTGGTGTTTTTGTGCGGAACTTTCAGAGATGGCTGTTTTGAGGTCCACTGAGGCATACTGTGAAGAAAGACCGCCTTTTATAAGGGGTATACTGAGCAGTCAAACGGTGGCCCCGGCAATTCAACAAAATCCTCGAGAAAGGAGAGCCTCATGAGAGAAAAGGTCTATTTCACGGTT
>JAUPKT010000510.1 GCA_030837305.1 Thermodesulfobacteriota bacterium | reverse complement strand
TTTGTAATCCATCCCGTCCTGATGGTCAGTCGGCCATGGTACTCCGAATAACCTCTTTTATCGTCGTGATTCCCAGCCTAAGCTTGTTCAAACCAGCCATGCGGAGTGTATCCATGCCCAACCTGACAGCCTCCCTCTTCAGCGCCGTTGCAGAGGCGCCTGATAATATGGACTCTTTGAGTTCTTCACCCACGGGCATCACTTCGTACAGTGCTACCCGTCCTTTGAATCCGGTTTTTCCGCAATCGTCACACCCGCGGGCGTCGAACACCGGGAAAGTTCCGATTTCCTCCATCTTAACTCCGAGATCCCTCAGAGCTTCCACAGGGGTATCGATTTCCTGCTTGCATTTGGGGCACAGTCTCCGGGCCAGCCTCTGAGCTATAATACAGTTGACTGAGTTTGCCACGAGAAAAGGCTCCACCCCCATGTTGATAAGCCGATTTACAGTTTGAGCCGCATCATTAGTGTGTAGCGTCGACAACACGAGGTGGCCTGTCAAAGCTGCTTTGATAGCAATCTCCGCAGTTTCGAGGTCCCGCACCTCTCCTACCATGATTATGTCCGGATCTTGTCTCAGAAAAGATCTCAGTGCAGTGGCAAATGTCAGTCCTATTTCCTCGTGCATTTGGACCTGGTTGATCCCCGGAAGATTGAATTCAACAGGATCCTCCGCCGTAGAAATGTTCACCTCGGGAGAATTCAATTCTGCCAAAGCACTGTACAAGGTCGTCGTCTTCCCGGATCCAGTCGGGCCGGTGACAAGTATCATTCCGAAGGGTTTGTGAATAGAATCCTTGAATATCTGAAGAGGCTTTTCCTCAAAACCCAATTTTTTCATATCAAGCTGCAAATTCGATTTGTCCAGCAAGCGCAGAACCACCTTTTCGCCGAATAACGTGGGGAGACAGGATACGCGAAAGTCCATCTCCCGGTCCTTGGTCAACTTCAATTTTATGCGCCCGTCTTGTGGCAGGCGCCTCTCTGCAATGTCCAGGCGGGCCATGATCTTAATGCGACTCACCACAGGATTCTTGAGAGACAAGGGAGGTTTGAGAATTTCATACAAGACGCCGTCGATTCTGAATCTCACCCTGAGACTTTTCTCGTACGGCTCGATGTGAATGTCACTTGACCTGCGTGAGATGGCTTCCCGGAGCATCAGGTTGACGAACTTCACCACAGGCGCCTGCTCGGCTGCTTTTGCGGAATCCAGACCGTCAAGCTCCGACCAATCCGGTTCGTGGACATCCGGATGAGTCTCACGAAATTCGGCTATCATTTCTTGGGCTTCAATGCCGGTACCGTAGAACTTGTCAAGAGCCTTGCTGATTTCAGAGTCGGTGGCTACACTTACGTCAACAGTGACATTCGTTCTGAACTTGATGTCATCGATGGCCTTGAAATCCGTAGGATCCGACATGGCGACCTGCAACGTGGAATTGAACAAGTTGTAAGCCACCGCCATGTACTTACGCGCGGTTTGTACCGGGATCATCTTGACGGCATTCGGGTCGAAGTCGACTTCCGCCAGAGATACGGTTGGTAATCCAAGTTCCCGACTTAGGAACTCCACCAAATCTTCCTCGCTCAAAATCTCAAGTTTTACGAATGCACGAAATAATCGTCCTCCCTGTTGATGTTGATAATCCAAGGCCCGTTCCAGATCTGCGCTGCTTATCACACCAGCCTTCAGCAGCATTTCAGCGATGCGATCTTTCATTTTCTAAAGTTCCTTCCGAGCCTGCTTCTCGTCGTGCTGAGATTCCTCGTTGAGGTCGTTATGCTCTAAAGGACCCATCTCCCTGATCAAGGTCCTTAATCACGGTCAATCGATCTTCTAGCCGATTATATCCCATGGTGGTCCACAATATGAAGCTATAACATGGAAAAATTTTGTGCTTGAGATTTGTAAAACTCAGAGTGATAATTTCCAAAATCCTATCCCCCCAGAAAAAGGAGATACTTTGTGACGGCAATCGTTTACCATGCCGACTTGTCGGCAAATAGAAAAAGAAATGTCCTGAGCAAGGTCGCGGATCTTTTCGATCTCCTGGAACCCGCCGAAAGATTGGTACCGAAAGATCTCGTTGCCGTTAAGCTGCATTTCGGTGAATTCGGGAACACAGCCTTTATTAGACCTCAATTGGTACGAAGAATCGTAGATCGATTGAATTCCCTTGAGACCAAACCCTTCCTTACGGATACCAACACGCTCTACGTAGGTTCACGAACCGAGGCGCATTCCCACCTCGTTACAGCTTACGAAAATGGTTTCACCAGAGAAGTTACCGGAGCACCCGTTATCATAGCTGACGGGCTGCGGGGTAACAACGGTGTTACGATTCCTTTCCAAGGAGACCATGTCAAACATGCTCATCTGGCCGCAGACATCTATTACGCTGATGGATTGGTGGTCTTGACACATTTCAAAGGCCACGAACTCGCCGGCTATGGTGGTGCCTTGAAAAACCTTGGTATGGGTTGTGCGTCTCGAGCAGGCAAATTAGAACAGCACTCGAATATCTCTCCCAGGGTATCGAAGAAGAAATGCGTCGGATGCGGTGATTGCACCGTATGGTGTAGAGGGGGGGCCATAGCATTGCAGGGGGAAGGTAAAGCGCGGAAGGCTGAGATAGACCCTGAAAAATGCGTCGGATGCGCTGAATGCATCCTCGCT
>JAUPKT010000509.1 GCA_030837305.1 Thermodesulfobacteriota bacterium | reverse complement strand
TTCCGATCTGTCTCTCGCGGTGAGGCCTTCTTGAATATTGAAACGGCGAGTATCATTCATGATGTTTCGAGCTATGGATCTCATGGAATCCTTGTCCAGTTTTCGTCCGGTTACGGCCTCAATCATGATGGACAATTCTTCCCATTGATAAAGATCACGGTAGAACCGACAGAGAACGAGAGCGTCGAAGATGGTCAACCGGTCTTCCCATTCGGCAAACATCGCGGCTTTTCCTTCAATCTGATCCGGATCAATCATTTTTGAAAGTTCCGGTTTGTAAAAAGTGGCTCTCAGATGACATGCTCCTCGATCACTGGTGCCATAGGCCAGGCCCATACCCTTGAGAACTCTTGGGTCGTACCCGGCAGGTTCGAGACCTTTAACATGAATGGCCTGGTCTGCCATACCAAAGATCTGTGCTGCGTGTTTGATGCCTTTGGCAAGAGTGTCGCCTATGCCGCGACGATATGCGATGTCTTCGAGCAAAGAGGCGATGGCGTCAACGTCTCCATATTGAATCGTATAATCAATCTTCCCTTGATTCGATGCCTCAATGGCGAGTGCCGCGAGATTGCCTGCACTGATGGTATCCACTCCAAGTCTGTCACAGACATCGTTTAGATAGGCTATCTCCTCAATGGAATCGACTTCACAAAGGCCCCCAAATGCGTAAATGGTCTCGTACTCCGGTCCCTCCAGCTTGAGACCGGCATGACGCCCTTCCTTCACCGTGGTCATGCGGCCGCACGCGATAAAACAGCGCATGCACGCATGGGCATGCACTTCGCACCTTCCATGCAAAGCTGCAGCATTAATATTTTCCCTATGAGAGACGGTCCCTTCTTTCCAATAGCGCGAGGGGAAACTGCCCACGTTACTCATGATGTCCACCATCATGGGTGTTCCCATGCTCTTGTATGCCTTTACCCCTGGATTGTCTTTGGCGTTTGCTGCCAGATCCTTCACAAATTTCTTGAGCAGGTCTGGAAAGGCTATTTCCTTCTTACGTCGGCCGACAAAGGCCAACCCTTTAATGCCTTTTGACCCCATGACCGCACCGATACCCGTGCGACCCGCCGACCGCCAGTAGTCGTTTTCAATCACTGCAAAGCTCACCAGGTTTTCGCCGGCAGGACCGATGACTATGACTCCGGAATTCCCCATCGATGGTCTATTTCCCTTTATCCAGTCTTTTATGCGATCCTCACTTTGGAAACAGTCCAAACCCCAGAGGTCTTTTGCCGAATGGAATCGAACAGCCTCGTCGCCGCCTATTTCCAACCACACAGGCTCTGATGAGGCCCCATGTATCATGATCGCGTCAAATCCCGTTCGGGCCACATACTCCGCCACCTTACCTCCGGAATATGATTCGGAGTAAAACCCCGTCTGGGGTGATTTGGTAAAGACGGCATGGCGGCACGATCCCCATATCTCCGTTCCGGCGACAGGACCGGCAGCTAAGATAAGGTGATTTTCCGGGGCCAGGGGATCGACACCCGGCGGATTATGCTGAAGGAGAAGACGAGTTGCGAGCCCCTTGCCGCCGAGGGTTTGAGAGAGCATTTCGTCTGACAACACCTTGAAGTCAAAGGACTTCTGGGTCATGTTAATCCTGAGCACCATGTTGTAAAAACCAAACATCGCTTCCATTCCTTTGCAAAGCTTTCGAGGTCCCCTGAAAGTGAACGAGTCCGACCAATCTTAGGGTCTTCTCAAGATACCTGCTGAAAAATGTTCAGTTCCCATCTCCCAGACGATCACAGTGCCTTTAGATAAATCGCCTCGGCGTCTGAGAGCGTAAGTTGCCGGGGATTGTTTGCGAGCAGCCTTGTCACTTTCATCACGCCGGCCGCCAGACCGGGTATATCACTCTCCGTGATCCCGTATCCCGACAGCGCTGTGGGTATTTGAAGATCTTCCGAAAGATCTCTCAGTACTTCAATTGCCTCAAAAGCGCCCTCCCGGTCGGTCAGTCCTTCCGTATCCCCGCCAAGGATCTCGGCCATATCCGCAAACTTTGAGAAATTGGCCAACATGTTAAATTCCATTACAGGTATCAGCATGATGCTGTTGGCTATGCCATGCGGAATATGGAATTCAGCTCCTATGGGATACGCAAATGCATGCACCGCAGTCACCCCGGCATTGGCAAATGCCATACCGGCCAGCATGCTTCCTTCAAGCATGTTCGCACGTGCTTCAATGTTGGATCCATCTGCAAAGGCTTTTCGTATGTTATGCCCAATGAGGGACATGGCTTCCACGGCCGCCATGTCGGTCAGGTTTGAGGCATTCTTTGAAGTATATGCCTCCACGGCATGGATAAGGGCATCCATCCCTGTCGCCGCAGTAACACCTGGGGGCAACCCGAGGGTTAATTCCGGATCCAGAAAGGCGGTGCGAGGGAATAAGAATGGGCTGACAATTCCTTTCTTAAGCTTCTCCGCCTCATCGGAGAGGATGGCAATGGGAGTTACCTCGCTACCGGTACCTGCGGTGGTGGGAACCAGTATGGTGGGCAGACCGGGTTGTTTCAGCAAGTCAATGCCGAAAAAGGAGTTCACCGATCCTTCGTTTGTCACGAGCACGGAAGCAGCCTTTGCAATGTCCAGGGGAGATCCGCCCCCAATGCCGATGATGACTTCGGCTCCGAATGATTGAGCCGACTCGGCAGCTTTGGTAGCGATCTCGTATCGCGGATCGGACTCCACCGAGTCGAATCGATCCACGACGAGACCGGCCGACAAGAGTGATTCTTCTACCCGTGCCACAATGCCTGTTGCCACGAGTCCGGGATCTGTGACGACGAAGGCCTTTCCCGCACCGAGTCGCCTTATTTCATCGGCCAACTGGGCCACACACCCCGGCCCTATCACCATTCGAGGAGTCGTCTGAAAGAATCTTACGTTGAGCATGGTCGAACCCTTCCTAGAGAGTCTTTTGAAACGGAACCGGCTATACAGCAAGGTATTTCTTGTGTATGGCTTTTTCTTCTCTAAACTGTTGAATTGACCCGGCAAAGACCACATGGCCTTTGTCGATGACTACTACCTGATCGGAAACTGCTTCTGCAAAACGGATGTTTTGCTCAGACAAGAGAATCGTAGTGCGGCTTTCTTTGAGGTTCATTACGAGTTCTTTGAGTACGGAGACTACGACGGGCGCTAATCCTTCCGTAGGCTCATCCAACAAGAGGACTTCCGGATTTCCCATGAGGGCTCTTGCAATGGTGAGCATCTGTTGTTCGCCGCCCGAAAGACTGCCACCGAGACGATCAAGCAGGTGAACCAGCAGCGGGAACTCCTCCAAGACATGCTCCATGTTCCATCCGCCTGTACGACCGGGGATTCGCCCAAGCGAGAGGTTCTCTCGTACGGTGAACGGAGCGAGGATTCGGCGATCCTCTGGAACAAAACCAAGTCCCAGCCGTGCCCTTTTGTACGCGGGCATCCTTGTGAGATCTCTTCCTTTGAATAAGACCTGACCGCTTCTGGAGGGGCTCAGCCCCATGATGGAACGCATGGTCGTTGTCTTCCCAGCTCCGTTCCTCCCCATCAGGCATACGGTTTGTCCGGGAGCAACTGATAATCCCACGTCGAAAAGGATGTGACTTCTCCCATAATAGGTGTTGAGGCCCTTGGCTTCCAGAATATAAGTCAAGCGACCTCCTCCCCGAGGTAGGCTGATATAACCTCGGGATTATTCCTTATTTCGTC
>JAUPKT010000508.1 GCA_030837305.1 Thermodesulfobacteriota bacterium | reverse complement strand
TGCTGGCTTCCGCGCGAAATACCCTCACGACAAAGCAGGAATTTCCCCCCCAGCGGGACGTGTCCGGGGAGGAGCCCCGTATCGGCGTGTTTATCTGCCGTTGTGGGATCAATATTGCCAACGTTGTTGATGTGCCGAGGGTTGTCGAACATGTGAAGACCTTGCCAAACGTGGTATTTGCAGATGAAAAGCTCTTTACGTGTTCCCAAGACACTCAGGAGCAGTTTCTCCAGATCATTGAGGAGAATAGACTGAATCGAATAGTTGTCTCCGCTTGCAGTCCAAGAACACATGAGCCCATGTTCCAGCTCACCATGGAGAAAGCCGGTCTCAACCCGTACCTTTTCACCATGACCAACATTCGTGATCAGTGCTCGTGGGTGCATGCGACCCACAAACCAGAGGCGACCCTCAAGGCCATGGATTTGGCACGGATGGCGGTTGCCAGAGCAAGGCATCTGGCTCCTCTGCAAAAATCCAAGATGGAGGTCGTGCCCAATGCCCTGGTTCTGGGGGGCGGCATCAGCGGTATGGCTGCTGCACTCAACTTGGCCGATCAGGGATTTCAGGTATACCTTGCCGAAAAGAGCGAACGACTGGGAGGCAATGCCCTATCTATTGAAAAGACCATCCATGGGGAGAACGTCAAAACATACGTGGACGATCTCATTTCAAAGGTGGAGGGCCATCCGAAAATAGCGTTGTATAAGAATGCTCGGTTCTCAGAACTTTCAGGGCATGTGGGACATTTTAAGGGCAGCATTAGCAATGGAAATGGAGAAGCAGAGCATATTGAATTTGGAGCAGCGATCATAGCCACAGGAGCTGTGGAGTCAAAACCCACTGAATACCTTTATGGTGAACACGAAGCCGTGGAGACGCAGCACTCTCTGGAGGAGCGGATCATAGCGGGTGATCCCGAGCTAAAGGAACTTAAGAATGCTGTCTTCATCCAATGTGTGGGTTCACGGTGCGACGAGCGTCCGTATTGTTCCAAGGTGTGCTGCTCGGCCTCGGTGAGGCTTGCAGAGAGGCTGCGGGAAATTAACCCAAATGTGAAGATCTATGTCTTGTATCGGGACCTCAGGACGTATGGGCTCCTGGAGAAATTCTATACCTCCTCTCGGAGCGCCGGCACGATCTTCGTCCGTTATGATCCCGAAAATAAGCCATTGGTTGAAGCTGCCGGAGACAAGGTGAACGTGAGCTTCCGTGATCCCGTGTTAGGGCAACAGATGACTGTATCGGCGGATCTCCTGACGCTTGCGTCAGCCATTGATCCGGCGCCGTCGAACAAGGAAATAGGGCAGCTTTTCAAGGTAACGGTGAACTCTTATGGATATTTTGTTGAGGCCCATATGAAGTTGCGGCCGGTCGATTTCACCACAGAGGGTGTTTTCTTGGCCGGACTAGCCCATTATCCGAAACCCATCGACGAATCAATTGCTCAGGCCACGGCAGCGGCCCAAAGGGCTTCCCTGATCTTGAGTCAAGAGACCATGACGATCCCTGGTGTCATATCGAAGGTAGACCCTACGAAATGCGCCGTGTGCCTCACTTGTGTAAGACTGTGCCCCTATGGGGCTCCTCGCATAACAGAGGAGCATGTGGCGGAGATCGTTCCAGCCCTGTGCCAGGGATGCGGTATATGTGCATCGGTGTGCCCGGGCAAAGCTATTGAGCTTCAGCATTTCAGGGACGACCAAGTTATTGAGGAGATCGATGCACTCCTTGAAACGGCCTCATAGGATCGAGGCGCATATAAGGCGTTGAAGCCCGGTGAGGGCATTAACACAACGGGTTGATTTTCGGTAGATTTATTTCATAAGCCGTCAGGAGAAAGATATGCAGCAAGCAAGTGTGGCGCTATCCTCTTACAAAATAGGACTTCCGTCAGCAGATCTCGTATCTGTGGTCAATCAGTGCTTCCAATGTTGCAAGTGCTCGGCAGGATGTCCCGTAGCCGCAGAAATGGATCTGCTACCGCATCAGATGGTGCGCTTGGCGGTCTTAGGTGAAGTTGACCGGATTGTGAACTCAAAGAGCATGTGGTTGTGTCTGACCTGCCACACCTGCGGAGCACGATGCCCGAATGGAATAGACGTTCCGGCACTTTTGGATCCGATTCGTCATCAGGTTCTCCAGCAGAAGAGAGAACCAAAAGACAACCCGGTGCCTGTCTTTCACAAGATATTTCTTCAGACAGTGCGGACTTTTGGTCGCGTTCATGAGCTGTTCTTGATCGGCATGTACAAGATGAAGACGAAGACCTATTTCAACGACATGGAGCTTGGCTGGAAGATGTTTCAAAAAGGAAAGATTCACCTTTTTCCTCATAGGTCGACACACCTTAGCGAGGTGAAGGAGATATTCAAGAACTCTTCAATGAAATGATCATTCTGTGCGAAGGTTTCTCGGGAGTCGTGTTTTTCCGGTGCAAACCGAATGTCACTACGAAGCGATCCCCGATACGAGAGACAGGGTCTGCAATTGAGCGATTCGCCGGACGGCACGTACGGCTGTTCAGATGAATCGCTTCTTTTTTGTGCGTCGTCTAGAGCCGTTCTCGAAAGTAAACGCGAATTGCCTGCATCATTCTGTCTGTCATTCCCGCGAACGCGGGAATCCAGGAATCCTGGATGCCGGATTGAGTCCGGCATGACAAGGCAAGATCCAGTGGTGATTTCTCAGGGGCATATCGTCCTCGTTGCGAACGAGTGGGGTTAAGGCATACTATCTTCAATGTTTGTCTGATTCCGACAAAAATTTAGAAAACCGCAATATCATCCGAGATCTCCCTATAAGGAAGCTCCATGCGCTTGCTCCATGAAGTGTTGAGAAACGTTGCCCGAGCTTCCTACACCCACCCCAAAAAGGTCATCGCACTATTCGGTTTCTTAGCAGTTCTTGGCTTTTCTGCCATGCCCTACATCGTGATTAGTCCGAACCTGATGGCAGGTGTGGGGCAAGACAGTCCTGTGATTCGACTAGCGAGAGAATCCATCGAAATTTTTGGAGAGCAGGATTCTCTGATTGTTGTGGTGGAGTTCCCTGAACCACCTGGACAGGAAAGACTTGCTTTCATGCGCGGCCTGGAACAACTCATTGCGGGAATACCGAGAGTGCGCCATGTCCGGTCCCAGTTTCTGGATGTACAGGATGGGAAGCACATCGAGTCTGTATTGCAGAACTTCTTTCTCGGACTCAATGAGCGAGAACGCAATGCAGTAGGGAACATTTTTAGCCAAAGAGGTTTGGAAGAGGCTTTGTCGAGAAATCGTAGTCGCCTCTTTTTGGCCGAGGACCCTTTGATCCAGAAGCAGATACTGGAGGATCCTTTTGAGCTTGGTCACTTTGTGCTCAATGCCATGAAAAAGAGATTGGGCGCCGTGAGTCTCGGCGACATGTTCCTCTTGATAGGAAGCCCGGACAGCACCGTTTATTTGGTTCAGGTCACTCCCGATTTTCCGAGTAGTGATATCTCAAAAGGTCGTGAGCTGATAAATCTCTTGAAGGAATCGATTCCCCAAGAAATATCGCGGTTGTTGGATCACATGCCCGAACTTGGAAGATACAGGGACGAGATCAGATGGTCTCTGACGGGAAAAACACTTTTTCATCATGAGTCGGACGAAATCTTTCACCGGGAGAGTATCAGGGTTCTTCTTTTCTCAGTACTGCTCGTTTCGTTACTCCTCTTGATCATGTATCGGAGTATCTGGTCCGGGATTTTGTTGATTGCTCCCATAGCTGCGGGGATAGGTCCCAACTATGGGCTCATGTGGCTCATGTTTGATGAAGTCAACCCAGTGGTCATGGCTGCGGCAGGCGTACTTTTCGGGCTTTCGGCTGATTATGGAGTTCACTTGTGGGCGGGACTGGGAGAAGAACTTGAGAGGGGGACCTCGCTTCTTGATGCTGTGACCGGCGTTTATGAGCGTACAGGCCCGCCGGTTTTGTTGGGAGCCCTCACTACTATTCTTGCCTTCTTGTGCATGTGCTTCTCGAATCAACCGGCCATGGCCCAATTTGGACTTGTAGGTGCAAGCGGACTTATCTTGAGCCTCTGCGCAACCTTGTGGCTCTTTCCTGCCTTGGTATCAATCGTGGGGCCAAGGAAAAGGGAACTTCTTCCGAGCATGCGCTTATCCCTGCAGTGGTTTTCTCAGCTCTATCAACAGCGCCCCTGGCCGGTGGCATTGGTGTCTCTCCTTGTGATCAGTCTGGGTGGCTTTGCTGCTTCTCGAGTGACCTGCGAGCCAGATCTCTACAAGGTGTTTCTTGCGCAAAACCTTGAATCCATGAACGTATCGAACTTCATTGCGCGAAAGTTCAAAGTAAGTTTTGGCCAACCAGTGTTGTTGTTCTTTGAGACACCTGATTTTGAACAAGGTCTCGAGGTGCAGCGCACGATGGATGAGATCCTGGTCGGGCTTATGGCCCGGAGCAAGGATATCGCAACTGCGGATTCCATTTCGTACCTGCAGTCACCCCAATCGCTAAAAAAAGAGAATGTGCAGTGGATCGGAGAACTGACGAAGGCCTGGCCCAGCCTATCGGAATACTACCAACAACTCCTTGGCAATTCCGAC
>JAUPKT010000507.1 GCA_030837305.1 Thermodesulfobacteriota bacterium | reverse complement strand
TGAAGTCCCATGACAATCACTTATTTTGTGAAAACATTGAGTAGAGACCTCACGTAAGAGGTCTCTACTCTAAAACTTCTCACAGAGTCCTAAAGTTTTTCTGGACTCTCTAATTTTCAATCGATGTAGGTGCGATCGGCTCTACAAATCATCCGAACGAATCTCGGAACCGGATATTTGTAACCTTCACGATAAGACACCTCGATATCGACCAAAGTACCAACGAGAGATTCCAGAATAGCGGGAAGATCATTCATGTCCCTGATGGAAATTTTGAATAAATGCATATCATCAATGACATAATCGATGGTGCCCTCAGTGAGCTGGGTGAACTTCATTACGATTGCTCCAGCATGACTCCCAGACTCGATTTCGAGATTGTACACGATTTGAGGGTTGTCACTTTTTGAGGTTTCCACAGTGGCTCGTACAATCTCAGCCCTATAAATCCCAGCAGGAACCATTCCATTGATCCGAGAATTCAAAGCATGATTCAAATTTGACAATTCGATAGACATAGCAATTACCTCCATACAAAAAGATTTTCTGGACTTCAGCATCAGGAAAGGCAGTCTGGAACTTGGTTGCGATAATTTTCAGACTTCACATGTGGTTCCAGAATCCCTTACCTTTTTGAAGTTCCTAAAAGAAAGACGATCAAGAAAATGTAGTTTTGAAATTTCATCATGGAGGATCTCATAGGCTACAAACAATTTGGTCCAAATGAGATGATTCCTCATCATCGACAACAATTCAGAATAGTGATAATACTTGATACTTAGGATGGAATGTTTCGGGATATCCCGGAAGAGATAGCTAGAGATGCAGAGAAATCAAATTAGGTTCGTATGAAGGGAAAAAATGACGTCATTTTGACGTCGCTTTTGACGTCACTTTAGGTCCTGATGGTGACTTATAATGCCTGATGGTGACTTATTTCTTCAAGGAAATCGAGGCGTAGCCTTTTATATAGTTATCAGATATGTGCCTTCACACGGCAGGGGTCGGAGGTTCAAATCCTCTCCCGCCTACCAAAAAACATCTTTTGAAATCAGGATGTTGCGTCACAAGACCTCATCCTGGTTTTTTTATTGGTGGAGCCGAGAAGGGCAAATGCCAACATTTTGCCAATATTATTTCTATGAGAAGCTGTTCCATATGTTCTCGTCAACATTGAGGAATGACCGGGTATCTGGTACAAATGAGAGACGCTCAAGCTGGAAAATGGATTTGATGTCAAGGGAGTCATGCTATTGAGAGAAATTGAACTTCTGGGAAACAGGAAGAAGGCGAATCAGGGTCACGGTTTGCAGAAGATGGTGAGACAAGATGTTGATCGAAACCTACAATCTTGAGATCGAGGTATCCAAGCATAGCGCCGATGAATTCGAGTATGAAGCTATCGCAAAGCTTCCGGTGGACATTCGTCATGTTCTTCCTTACCTGAACTCCAAGCTGCGGAATGGAACATACCTCCCCGACGTGCCTGCGTTCTCGTGGCGAAAAGATGACCACAAAATAGCCTTTTGGCCGGATCGAATAGCCGTGGACCATCTTGATAGTCGGGAAAAAGCGCAAACGTTGATTGATGAGCTGGTCAAGTTGGTTAACGACACATGGGACGCACGTGACAAAATAGTGCCGGATGGTACCGGCCGCGAAAATTTACAGCCCCTGGAACTCTATCGACTGCTTCCTCGCACGAACTGCAAGACATGTGGAGAAGCCAGTTGCTTCAACTTTGCTCTTAAATTGGCAGCGGGACAGATCGAGTTGGCAAAATGCGAACCGCTTTTTGCAGAGGCTGAATACCAAGAACCGAGAGCACAGGTTGAGTCTCTCTTGGCAGCCAAGAGGCCTCTGCTTTGAGCCACCCTCGTGCCCTGTGTCAGGCTCACGGATTTTTAATCAGTCACGGTAGGCCTCGAACCACCTTTTCCCTCTGTGTCAGATTTGTGTCAGTCCGTAAAACTCAGTTGTGATAAATAGTGCTTGAAACGGAATCGGTCGTCTTGGTAACCTATTGACATGATTGTTGCTCTGGTGAATGGGGTTCAGGTGGTCGCTGGTTCAAATCCAGTCGCCCCGACCACAATAACCCACACAGCTACAACTCGTTGGCTGTCCGCTGCTCGGGCGGTTTTCTTGCGAGAAAGAGCCCCCGGAATCTCCGGTACGCTTTCTAAAGGCCTGCCTTGGCTTTGGGTAAGCGGGCAAGGGCCGGAGCAACCAAGCTGCCGATGTACAGGTACTCTTTGGTTTCCCGTGCGCTCGTGTTCTGAGGATATTTCGTGCTGGGGTCCTGTAAATTTTCCACCACCTGACCATTGCCGTCTATCGCAATGATGTGCCCGTATGCAGTCGCTTTCGGCCGCATGAACTTCGGCATACGTTGGACCACTTTTCGAAGAAACGGCTTTTCGCAGAGTGAATCAAGAAGCTTGTTGCGGGGCGAGATCAGCGCTACCCAGAATCGGCCGTCAAACCCCCGTGTTATGTTGTCGGGGAAGGCAGGCAGTCCTTCAATGAACGGCTCGGACGTCCCTTTCTTTGGTCCGTCCAACCAGTAGCGTACGATCCGATAGCTGCCGGTTTCGTTGACCAGAAGGTATTGCTGGTCGTGACTGACCGCGACCCCATTCGCGAAATTTAACCCACCAATCAGAGTCGTGGTGTTGCCTGTGACGGGATCGTAACAAAGAAGTCGCCCGTGCCGTCCATGCTCCATGATGTCGAGCAAACTTCCCTCCATGGTGCCGCCGCTTTCCTTCGCTCCGAACTTGGTTGACGCGTCCGAAAAATAGATCTTGCCGTCAGCAGCCACTGCAACATCATCGGCATACCGTATGGGAATGCCGTCAGCTACAGTAGCCAGTTCCGTCACGGTTGCATCGGGAGAGATTGACAGGAGTCCCCGATAGGCGTCGGCCACGATCAGATTGCCTTTCCCGTCGAAATCAATCCCCAGAGGCCGCCCCTTCGTGTCAGTCCACTTCTCCGCGTTGGATCCATCGGGTTGGAGGCGTACGATAAATCCCTCGTGAGTGGCTGCATAGATACGTCCCTGATCATCGAATGCAACTGCCTCCGGCCCGTGGCAGTTCGCTATTGGGAGCAGCTCGATGGCCTTAAGTCGATCGTTGGGGGCGAATTTGCCCGTATAGCCCGGATCAGGCGGAGCCTGCCAGGCACATGGTTCAATGGGAACCGGCCAGGCCACAAAATAGCCCACAATAAGAATAATCAGTACCAGCAGACCCAACAAAGCCTTCTTGATCATAAGTGTCTCCTTTGCCAGCGAGCGCCCCACGGCGGAAGGAATTACGTCAAAGCCCAAAATCCCGGGTCAATATCCGTCCAGCTCTCTGAAGGTGATCTATCCTTCTGCTTTGATACCAACGACAAAATGAGAAAAGTACAGCCCATGCTGCCATGAATCGAGCCACCAAGTCAAAGAGAACGCGTCATCTAACCGTTCCTCATGAATCGTTCCAATTCCGGTCGCATTGCCCAGCGGGACGGCTCCAACGGACCGATGTCCGATGGAATCAGTTGCCTCAACGTGCCCAGTTTCTCAAAGGCGATCTCCACTTGATCCCCCGGAAGAACCCATTGATCCCGGTCGAGACCGCAGCACCCGGGAACCGTCCCCATGCCGATGATCGTACCAGGGAGAACAGTCTGAAAGCTCGTGAGGTACTCGATGACCAT
>JAUPKT010000506.1 GCA_030837305.1 Thermodesulfobacteriota bacterium | reverse complement strand
CTGCATCAGAGCTGTTCACCATGGCAAATTCCCCTTCTTTGTGACGAACAGACACGAGATCAGATGCAAGCCGTCCCTGCCCGTCTATTTCGGCATTGGCCTGCACGATGACATGTTTTTCTTCATCAAGGGCAGTGAGGAATTCGATTTCGTTCTGCACTTGCCTGTCCTCAACCGGCCTGTATGGCGTCTCGATAAACCCAAATTCGTTCACTCGGGCGTATGTTGAAAGGGAGACAATCAGTCCTATGTTTGGCCCTTCCGGCGTTTCTATGGGACAAATTCTCCCGTAATGGGTGGGATGAACGTCTCGAACTTCGAAACCGGCTCGCTCTCGAGTCAAACCGCCGGGGCCTAACGCTGATAAACGCCGCTTGTGAGTTATTTCGCTCAACGGATTTGTTTGATCCATGAATTGCGACAACTGGGAGGATCCAAAAAACTCTTTGACCACTGCGGTGACAGGTTTCGCATTAATCAGATCGTGCGGCATGAGGGTCTCGACATCTTGAAGACTCATTCTTTCCTTGATGGCTCGTTCCATACGCACCAGGCCGATTCGATACTGATTTTCCAGCAATTCTCCCACAGAGCGCACTCGGCGGTTTCCCATGTGATCAATGTCGTCAATTTCGCGATCGCTCTTACCTTCCTTGAGTTCCAACAGGTACTTCACCGACAGCATAATGTCTTCAGGCCTCAAGGTTCTCAGATTAAGGGGGGCATCGGCATCCGAAATGGCCAATTTTCTGTTGAGTTTAAGTCTACCTACCCGAGAAAGGTCGTAGTATTCGGTCTTGAAAAACAGGTTATTAAAAAATGTATTACTTATCTCAACGGTTGCCGGATTGGAGGGTCTCAATCTGCGGTAAATTTCTATCTGTGCGTTCAGCATCTCACTGGTGAACGGAGAATCTGGAAATTGTTTTCTGAAGTCTTCAATGAGCTTGTTCGGCTTATCGTCTATTTTGTCTTCCAGCAGAGTATCTCTGAGAGATGATGAAACAATACGCTCCTCGATGAACAGTGCATCAAAGTGGTCTATGTTACGACTTCTCAGGTTTTCGACAAACTGATCCACATCGTTTTCGGTCAGTTCCTGGTTGCACAGTGCCAGGACTTCCCCCGTCGAGTCATCAGTGATGTCTCTTGCGATGACTTTGCCGACCAGGTCTTCTCGCTTCATGGGAAGGGGGGTGATGTTTCGTCCCTGTAATCTCTTTATAGCAGCCGGCGTGATCTTCTTATTCTTCCGGACCAGGATATTCTCGGAGCCTTCCGGATAGATGTCCGCGGGAGCTACCGTACCGACAAGTAGCTTCATATCGATTTTTCTACTGAACCCATCCTCTCCCAGTAGTATCGTCTGCCTGCTATAAAAATAATTGAGTAGTTCCTCACTTGAGTAGCCCAAAGCCTTCAGGAAAACGGTAACCGGAAGCTTTCTTCTTCGGTCAATACGCACGTATAAACGATCTTTAGGATCAAATTCGAAATCAATCCAAGACCCCCTCAGAGGTATGATTCGGGCCGAGTAGAGGAGTTTGCCGCTAGCATGAGTTTTCCCCTTGTCATGATCGAAGAATATCCCGGGGGACCTGTGAAGCTGAGAAACAATCACTCGTTCAGTTCCGTTGATAATAAAAGTTCCATTATCGGTCATTACCGGAATTTCACCGAAGTAGACCTCTTGTTCTTTTACGTCTCGAATGGTTCTCGAATTAGTTTCCGGATCCACATCCCACACGATGAGCTGCACGGTAATCTTGAGAGGCTTGGCGTAGGTAACCCCTTTTTGCAAGCATTCCTCGACACTGTATTTTTCTTCTCCCAGGGAGTATCGAATGAATTCAAGAGATGCCGTTTCTGAAAAGTCTTTGATGGGGAATACGGACTTGAATACTCCTTCCAAGCCAAAATCTTCTCGTACGTCGGAATCGATATCAGACTGGAGGAATCTTTCGTATGATTGTTTCTGAATCTCGATGAGATTTGGGATACCTGCAATTTGAGGTATCCGGGCAAAATTCTTTCTTAGCCTCTGCGAGTGCACCGAAAAACTCATTGTACTCCCTCTATTTTTTGAGTGTCTTGAAAGCTGGACTGTTGGGAGGTGTTGTGAGAACTTCAGACGCGACTCACCTTTTTTGTGAGTTGATCACGTCTGAAGTTTCTGGTCTGACGAGTATTAGACGATCTCCACCGTAGCTCCGACTTCCTCTAAAGCAGTTTTAGCTTTAAGGGCGTCCTCTTTGGAGATACCTTCTTTTACCGGCTTAGGAACACCTTCCACCAAATCCTTGGCTTCTTTGAGACCCAGATCCGTCAAGGAACGTACTACCTTGATGACCTGGATTTTCTTGTCGCCAAAATCTTTCAAGATGACGTCGAATTCGGTCTTTTCCTCAGCCGGGGCTGCATCTCCACCGACCCCTGCTGCTCCTACCGCAGCAATGGCCACTGGCGCCGCCGCAGAGACCCCGAACTCCTCCTCCAACTCGTGAACGAGTTGGCTGAGTTCTAGTACCGACATATTACGAATGAATTCTTTGACCTGCTCCTTGGTAATCTCAGACATATTGTCCTCCTGATATTCGCCTTTCCGAAAAACTGCAAGAATAAATTTCCACCGGGCTCAACCTGTGGGGCTTTCAGCGGCAGTGGATTTCTTTTCTTCGATTGCTTTAAGAACATTGAGAAAAGATCTTGGCACGGCAGCCAATGTGTTTACAAAGGCACGTATGGGTGCCTTCATGGTGCCCAACAACATTCCCAGCAACTCTTCTCTCGAAGGAAGCTTGGAAAGCGTTTCGATCTCGGACGGCTGGACGATTTTGCCGTCTAAAACGCCCCGAATCAAACCGAACTTTGGATTCGTTTTGCCGAAGTCCATGAGGACTTTGGCCATGGCGGGGGCGTTTTCTATGGCATGGGTCCAGGCCGCTGCCCGCGGACCTACCAAATCAGCACCGATGACGGCTACGTCTGTACCTTCATAGGCACGCCTTACCAACGTGTTCTTGCAGACCTTGAAATCGATGCCCCGACTTCTCAAATCGGACCTGAGCTGATTCGTTTGGGAAACAGTCAGACCTTGAAAATCAGTCAGGAACAACGCTCTGACTCCACGAAACTGCTCATGGAGCCATGCAACCTGTTTTTCTTTGTCTTCCCTGGTCAACCTGTGGTCTCCCTTTTATGGTCGGAGAAAGAAAAGCGAATGGAGGACTTGATGTCGAAAATTGCCTTTTTCACTTTCAACCTTGTCTAAGCGGGCCTTCATTAAGCGCCTTCCGCACGCCTGCTGTCTCCGACACGGCCTTATTTTAAAAATACTCCTAAACTTTGACGTAGCTCATCGAGGCAACGTCGTTTCCTATTTCACTAGGTTCCGCACCTCCTGCGGGTCGAGCCGCAACCCGGGCCCCATGGTTGTTGATATGGACACACCCTTTAAATAGACTCCCTTGGAAGTAGAAGGTTTCAATCTTATGATGCTTTCCAAAAGACTCTTGAAATTCTCCGTGAGTTTTTCCGGTCCAAAGGAAACTTTTCCCATGGGGCAGTGGACGATGCCTGCCTTTTCAACACGGAATTCTACTTTGCCCCCTTTTAATTCTGTCACTGCTTTGGCAACATCAAAGGTGACCGTTCCAACCTTTGGGTTGGGCATCATTCCTCTGGGCCCGAGAATTTTTCCCAGTTTGCCCACAACGCCCATCATATCGGGTGTGGCCACGGCCTTATCGAAATCGAGCCAGCCTTCCTGTATCTTTTTGGCCAACTCCTCGCCACCTGCGTGATCCGCCCCAGCATCACGAGCCTCTTTTTCTTTTTCACCTTTTGCGAATACGAGTACTCGCACCGTCTTTCCGGTGCCATGGGGAAGGACGCATGTGCCACGAACCATTTGATCTGCGTGACGTGGATCGACCCCAAGGTTAACCGCCACGTCTACTGATTCATCGAACTTGGCATAGCCGGAAGAAAGAATTGTCTCCAATCCATCCTGGAGACTGTACTTTCTCAGTCGGTCTATCTGCTGCCTGGCAGCTTGTTTCTTCTTAGGTATTTTTGCCATAGAAAACCTCTAGACAACCTCAATGCCGAGACTTCTCGCGGACCCCATAATGATACGCAACGCTCCGTCGAGGTCCTTGGCATTGAGATCGACCATCTTTAATTTCGCTATCTCCTCAATCTGGGCCATGGTCAGACGACCCACTTTGTTTCGATTCGGTTCCGAAGAGCCTTTTTCGAGGCCGGCGGCTTTCTTGAGGAGATAAGACGCGGGTGGTGTTTTGAGCACGAAGCTGAATGATCTGTCTGCATAAATGGTAATCAATACCGGAATTATTACGCCGGGCTGATTCTGGGTTTGGGCATTAAACGCCTTACAGAACTCCATGATGTTCACCCCGTGCTGCCCCAGGGCCGGACCTACGGGAGGAGAAGGCTTTGCCTCTCCTGCAACGATTTGGAGTTTTACGTAAGCTGTAATCTTTTTCGCCATCTATTGATACTCCTCGGTGAATGAGCCTACTTGAAGCCCTTGGCAGGTACGTTTCTAATACAGTGGGCTTGATCGCCAAAACCATCCATGGTCAATTCTTTGTTACCTGGATGAAATCGAGTTCCACCGGTGTAGGCCTCCCAAAAATGCTCACAAGTACTTTCAGCTTGCCCTTATCAGGCCTGACTTCCTCAACCGTTCCGTTGAAATTAATGAAAGGACCATCCACCACTCGCACTGAATCACCCTTTTCAAATGAGTATTTCGGTTTTGGTTTTTCTTTGCCCTCGGCCATCTGGGTTCTAATAAAAGTTACTTCTTCATCGGAAATGACTGCCGGTTCTGTGCGCGAACCGATAAATCCGGTAACTTTTGGTGTTGTTTTCACGATGTGCCACGTTTGGTCGTCGAGTTCCATTCGAACCAGGATGTATCCGGGGAAGAATTTCCTATTGGAAGTTTTCCTCTCGCCCTTGACCAATTCCACCACAGACTCAGAGGGGATGAGAACATCTGTTATGCGTTCAATCAGCCCCATGGCGCGCACTTTTTCCTCTAGGGCAGTCTTCACCCTATTTTCAAAGCCGGAATACGTATGTACCACGTACCAACGCAGGGCCAATTCTCATCCTCCTGGCATGACAGGACTTTGGTTATTCACGCGCGTTCTCATACACGCAGCAACACTTGGACGATTCGCGCCAGCGCCCAGTCACTAAACCCGAGATACACACCGATGATCATGGTCAGCACGAGCACGACGAGGGTGGAGCCGACTGTTTCTTGTCGAGTCGGAAAAGTGACTTTCTGTAGCTCGACCTTCACCTCTCTGAAAAACTGGATGGTTGTTTCTGCGAACTCTCTGACTTTTTCCATCGCATCCATTATTTAGTCCTTGCGGTGGCCATTCTGCATTTTGGCGATCTATTAAAGCGTCTGTGGCAGGCCAGAAGGGATTCGAACCCCCAACCCCCGGTTTTGGAGACCGGTGCTCTAGCCGTTGAGCTACTGGCCTACGCCGTCGCTTTGTTTCCTGATGCTACTTCGTCTCCCGATGCAGTGTGTGATATCTGCAAAAAGGGCAGTATTTCCTGAATTGAAGTTTGTCAGGAGTCGTCTTCTTGTTCTTTGTCGTCGTATAATTTCGCCTCTTGCATTCAGAGCAAGCAAGCGTCACGATGTCTCTCATGCGTTGTCCTCCGTTTCAATGCCCGGAGATATCAAGGCTTATTGTACCGTCTTACGTTCCCTGTTCAGGGGCACCTTATTCCAATATTTCGGAGACGACACCTGCGCCGACGGTTCGTCCACCTTCTCGTATGGCAAACCGTAGCTCTTTCTCCATGGCGATGGGGGTGATCAGCTTGCCCTCCAAGGACACATT
>JAUPKT010000060.1 GCA_030837305.1 Thermodesulfobacteriota bacterium | reverse complement strand
TGCTTTGCGATGACATGGGGCTTGGTAAGACCCACCAGATAATGGCCCTTATGACCGGCATCATCAAGAATGAGAAAAATTGGAGCCCCAACACAAAATTCCTGGTGGTATGTCCCACGTCGGTGCTGAGTCATTGGAAAGACAAAGTTCTCTCCTACTGTTCTTTCTTGAATCCCTATATTTATCATGGCACGGACCGAATATTCGAAGAAGCATTTCATGAACACACCCTGATCATCACCTCGTACGGTATAGCCCTCAGAGACATTGAAATGCTGGCCGATTTCAAATTTGAACTCGTTGTGCTTGACGAGATACAAGCCGTCAAGAATAAAGCAACAAAAACTTATGCAGCAGTGAAGGCCCTGGAAGCTGCCTGTACTGTTGGTCTTACAGGAACTCCCATCGAAAACAGCGTAACGGATCTCAAATCTCTTTTTGACATAATTCTCCCAGGCTATTTGTTGTCAGATTCACAATTCGAGAAGTATTTCCGATATCCCATCGAAGAGGGAATCGACAGAACCATGGCCAGGGAAAAACTATCTAGACTCATAGGTCCCTTTGTCCTGCGGCGAAAAAAGGAACAAGTCCTCAAAGAATTGCCGGAGAAAATAGAGGATGTGCGCCACTGTTCTTTGACTGAGGATCAGCTTCGATTCTATCGCGATCTGGTTAACAATCAAGGCAAGGAACTTGTTCAACGTCTCAAGGACCCGGGCCAAAAAGTGCCTTATATGCACGTCTTTGCAATGCTGAATTACCTCAAACAGGTCTGTGATCATCCAGCGCTGCTTGAAGGAGAACGGAAAAATTACGGGAAATATTGCTCAGGCAAATGGGATCTATTTGTTGAATTGCTGGAGGAGAGCTTAGGATCGGGTCAGAAGGTGGTTGTATTCAGTCAATACGTGAAGATGTTGGACCTCATAGAAGCATATCTCGATGATAACGGGATTTCGTTTGCTACCATCAAAGGCTACACGCGCAAGAGGTCAGAAGCGATAAAGAAATTCAACTTTGATCCGAAGTGTATGGTATTTACGGCCTCCCTGAGAGCATCCGGACTTGGCATTGATCTGACCGGAGGCTCGGTTGTGATTCACTACGATCGATGGTGGAATTCAGCCCGGGAAGATCAGGCAACGGACAGGGTGCATCGTATAGGACAAACGCGTGGAGTACAAGTGTTCAAACTGGTCACTGAGAATACCCTTGAAGAAAAAATAGATAAGATTATTTCCCGGAAGAGACGCTTGATGGATTCCGTGGTCCGGCAAGACGACAAGGGTCTCCTGAAATATTTTTCTCGAGAAGACCTCATTGAATTAATATCGATCTGACTCCCCAAAACTCCTAAAAAAAGTCCCCTCTTTTCTGTAATCTCACAAGGTATGTGTCCATGCGTTGCGCCCGGTGAGCCAAGGTGATATAGAGCGACAGGAGACTCGATAACGTTAACTATTCGGTTTCCCACAGGAGTGTGAAGTTCTCCTCAGTACCGGGAACGACCGCAATCCTTAGGCCAAAGGCTTACCATACATGGACAAGATAGTCATAAATGGTGGAATCCCACTCAAGGGATCCGTTACCATAAGCGGCTCCAAGAATGCCGCGTTGCCTCTGATGTGCGCTTCGCTGCTTACCAGGGATGAAATGACCTTTCATCGAGTGCCAGGTTTGAGGGATGTGAGAACCACAAAACAATTGTTGCTCCAGCTTGGTGCTCAGCTTGACGATTTCACACCGGGCACGCTCCGCATAAAGGCGCGGGACATCGTGGAACACACCGCACCCTATGAGCTGGTGAAAACCATGAGGGCTTCCGTAATGGTGCTTGGTCCGTTGATGGCACGCGAGGGTCGTGCGGACGTGAGTCTTCCTGGTGGATGTGCCATTGGTGCACGACCAATCGACCAACACCTCAAGGGTCTCGAGGCCATGGGCGCATCCATAGAGCTTAAGAATGGATATGTAATCGCGCGGGCATCGCGACTCGTTGGGGCTGATTTCTCCTTCGATCTCGTCACGGTTACGGGGACAGAGAACCTCATTATGGCGGCAAGTTTGGCTCAAGGAACCACGGTGCTGAGGAATTGTGCAATTGAGCCCGAAGTGGTGGAGTTGGCCCACGTCATTAATAGAATGGGCGGCAGGGTTGAGGGAGCCGGGACTCCCACTATTATTATAGAGGGAACAGACAGGCTATCGGGAATCGTACACGAGGTGATGCCAGACCGGATTGAGGTGGGAACGTACCTTTTGGCAGGGGCAATAACAGGTGGCGACGTGAAAGCCGAAGGCTGTGTACCTCAACACATTACCTCGTTATTGGACAAACTCGAAGAAGCCGGAGTCACAGTGGAAGTTGGTGAGTCTTCTGTTCGAGTGATCTCCAACGGCGCGATCAAGAGTTGTGATGTGACAACCGACCCGTATCCAGGCTTTGCGACGGATTTTCAGGCGCAGTATATGGCTTTGATGGCCATTGGGGACTCCCAGTGCGAGATAACGGAGAAAGTCTTTGAAAACAGGTTCATGCACGTGCAGGAATTGGTAAGAATGGGCGCTGAGATCAGGGTTTCCGGAAAAAAGGCTCGCATCGAGGGAGTCAAGAAATTGTCGGGTGCCCATGTGCAGGCCACGGATTTGAGAGCGAGTGCGTCGCTCATTCTGGCCGGTCTGGCTGCTGAAGGGACTACTGAGATTCATAGAGTGTACCATTTGGATCGCGGATACGAGAATATTGAGGAAAAAGTGTCTCAACTTGGTGCAGACATCAGACGTGAAAAAGATGATATGGTTTAGAACTGTCGAAAACTGCACAGAAACTGGAACGCCACAATGAGAAAAGCCCATGTGAAAAGGAAGACCTCGGAGACCGAGGTTGAAGTGAAGCTTGTCCTGGAAGGGACCGGAACCGCAGAAGTGTCCACCGGTATTGGTTTTTTAGATCACATGCTCCATCATGTCGCCAAGCACGGTCTGTTTGACTTGGATGTCAAAGCGACCGGGGACCTGGAAGTAGACAACCATCATACCATTGAAGACGTGGCCCGGAGCATAGGAGAAGCCTTTCGCGAGGCCTTGGGAAACAAGCAGGGGATTCGCCGATATGGGAACGTCACCCTGCCCATGGACGAAGCGCTTGCCGGTGTCTTCCTGGATTTTTCAGGTCGCCCCTTGCTCGTGTATCACAACCCCTTGGGTGAGCGAAGATCAGGAGAATCGCCTCTTGATCTCGTCTCCATATTTTTACAAGGATTTTCGGATCGGGCAGGGATTACCCTTCATGTCAGGGTGGAAAATGCCCAGGATCCCCATCATGCTGCAGAAGCTGTCTTCAAGGCCCTTGGAAGGGCCTTGCGCCAAGCAACAGAAATTGATCCGCGGGTAGAAGATATTCCGTCCACCAAGGGGATCTTGGAATGACAAACCTCTGGGGTCGCGTTTCTGACGAGTGAGCTGTATCAGAAGAGACATTTGTGAGGGGCGAGAGGTATGAATGATTGTCATTGTTGATTATGGCATGGGTAATTTGCGCAGCGTCCAGAAAGGGTTTGAGAAAATAGGCACTCCCGCGCTCATATCCCGACAACTCCATGATATTGACCGGGCGGATCACCTGGTGCTGCCCGGCGTCGGCGCATTCCCTGAATGCATGCGCAACCTTGACGTGTTGGGGCTTATACAGCCCATAAGAAATTTCCTCGATTCAGGAAAACCTTTTCTGGGAATATGTTTAGGCTTGCAACTCCTGTTTGACGAATCGGAGGAATTTGGAGTTCATCAGGGCTTTGGAATCATTCCCGGACGGGTCAGAGCCTTTGATCGGAACATGGGTTTGAAAATTCCTCACATGGGATGGAACCAAGTTTCGGTCAAGCGCACAAGCCCCTTATTTGACGGGATAGCTGACGGGACATACTTCTATTTCGTGCACTCGTACTATGTTGACCCCAACAATGTCTCCGATGTACTCACAGAGACAGATTATGGGATAACGTTCACGAGTTCGGTGTCCAGACACAATGTCTTTGC
>JAUPKT010000505.1 GCA_030837305.1 Thermodesulfobacteriota bacterium | reverse complement strand
GACCCCTTTCAATGCGATTCGCTACCTATGGAGGACGCTGTGAAAGATGATCATAAGACAAACAAGGAGTTCGACCATGAAGTCGAGGAATTGCGATCGCAAAATGCCGATCTGAAAAAATCAATAACCGGGAATATATCGGCTGAGCTTGGGGCCGAGGAGGCCCGTCGCTACGCCGAAAGTATTGTGGAGACGGTTCGAGAGCCCCTTTTGGTCCTGGATGCGGACCTGAAGATCATCTCGGCAAACCGCCACTTTTACACCACCTTTAACGTCATTCCCTCTGAAACGATTGGATGTTTCATCTATGACCTTGGAAACAACCAATGGGACATCCCGCTGCTTCGGGAACTGCTTGAAGAAATCCTTCCTGAAAAGCAGGCATTCGACGACTTTGAGGTTGCCCATGATTTCCAGGACATCGGCCATAAAGTCATGTTGCTCAACGCCCGCCAGGTATATCGGAAAGACATCGATGCCAAGATGATCCTTCTCGCCATTGAGGACATCACCGAGCGCAAGCGACTGGAAGAGTTATTAACCGAGTCTGAAGAGCGGTTCAGGCGTCTTTTTGAGACCGCGAACGACGGGATCGTGCTTCTCGAAAAAGGCGAAGGGAAGATCACCCATGCCAATCCGGCCGCCGAGAAGATGTTGGGCTATACCACAAAGGAGAGCATCGGGAATAAACTTCAGGATATTGGTATTTCGCTCGATCTGGGTGATTTCCAGACGACAATGGAAAATTTGAACAAGACTGGGATGATTAAGTACGATGATGTTCCGGCAAAAACCAAGGCCGGGCAGCACATCGATACGGATATCTATCTCGTCGACAGGGCAAGGTTGGTGCAATGTAATATTCGGGACATCACGGAGCGGAAGCGGACGGAGGAGGCGCTCAGGGAAAGCGAAGAGAAGTACCGTTGGGTGTTGGATAATATGGCGGACGTCATAACGGTCATGGACATGAATCTGCGCTTTACCTATGTCAGCCCCTCCATCATGCGTTTGCGGGGATACACGGCTGAAGAGGCCGTGGCTCAGACTTTTGAACAGGTCATGACGCCTGAATCCTTGCAGATCAGTGCCAAGGTCTTTGAAGAGGAAATGACATTGGAAGCCAGTGGTACGGCAGATCCCGGCAGAATCCGCATCGTGGAAGTGGAGCAATACAGAAAGGACGGTTCCATCGTTTGGATGGAGAACGACCTGTCATTTATGCGGGACGAGGCACAGAAGCCCGTGGGCATAATCTCAGTGTCCCGCGACATCACCGAGCGGAAGCGAGCAGAGGAAGAGATGAAGCAGATGAATATTTTTCTGAATGCGATCATCGAGAATATTCCGAACATGATCTTTCTCAAAGATGCCAGGGACCTCCGGTTCGTCCGATTCAATCGGGCGGGTGAGGAACTGCTCGGTCAATCCAGGGATGACCTGATCGGGAAGAGCGATTACGATTTCTTTCCGAAGATGCAGGCGGACTCCTTTACGGAGAAGGACCGGGATGTTTTATCCGGGCAGAAGCTGATCGATATTCCTGAAGAATCTATCCAAACCCGCTGGGGAGAAAAAATCCTTCACACGAAGAAGCTGCCGCTTCTAAACGAGAGAGGGGAACCCTTGTTCCTGCTCGGGATTTCCGAGGACATCACCCAGCGCAAGCGAGCCGAGGCAGAGCGGGAGAAGCTCCAGGCCCAGTTGATCCAGTCCCAGAAGATGGAGTCGGTCGGTCGTCTGGCAGGGGGCGTTGCCCACGATTTCAACAACAAGTTGACCGTTATGTTGGGATACGCCCAAATGGCCATGGGGGGCCTGGGTAAGACAGAGCCGTTGTACGGAAATCTCCAGGAAATCATGAAGGCAGGGAAGCAGTCCGTCGAGATCGTGCGGCAGCTTCTGGCCTTTGCCCGGAAGCAGATCATCGCGCCCGAGGTGCTGGATCTCAATGAAACCATGGAAGGAATGCTCAAGATGTTGAGACGGCTCATCGGAGAGGACATTGATCTGGTCTGGTCGCCGGGCCATGGTCTTTGGCAGGTCAAGATGGACCCGTCCCAGGTGGATCAGATCCTGGCCAACCTGTGCGTCAACGCACGGGATGCCATTGAGGGCGTGGGCAAGGTCACCATTGAAACACGAAACACGGTCCTGGATAAGGCCTACTGTGCCGAGCATGTCGGAGCTGCCCCCGGCGAGCATGTGATGCTGGCGGTCAGCGACAACGGCTGCGGCATGGACAGGGAGACCCAGGAAAACATCTTCGAGCCCTTCTTTACCACCAAGGAGGTGGGCAAGGGAACCGGCCTGGGGCTGGCGACAGTGTACGGCATTGTCAAGCAGAACAACGGGTTCATTGAAGTGGCAAGCGAACCGGGCAAAGGGACCGCCTTCAGGCTCTACCTGCCCCGGCATGGCGAGAAAGCCGAAAAGGAAGTGAAAGCGGTCGAGGCCGAAACATCTCAGTGTCGCGGCGAGACCATCTTGATCGTGGAGGATGATGTGTCGGTATTGTATCTGACCGAAAGGATCCTCGACCATCTGGGCTATGCCGTGCTAACGTCAGCAAGCCCGGCGG
>JAUPKT010000504.1 GCA_030837305.1 Thermodesulfobacteriota bacterium | reverse complement strand
GACCTCAACCCACAGGTCTTCGGGCACTGCAAGATCGCAGAAAGCTTCCCCGGCCTGAACTATATTCCCCTTGAGGGTTTCCACCTCCTTGGTGGTCACAATTCCGGCGACCGGCGCTTTGATATCCAGGAATTTTTTTTGCCACTTGTGGTAGTTAAGATCGAGCCAGGCGTTCTTGCGTTTCAACTCGACAAGCCGACTGTCGGCGAGCTTTGAGACCTCGTCCCCTGCCGAAGCCCTCAAGAGAAGCAATTGTTCAGTGAGAACATCGAACTCTGTCTGGGATTTTGTGACCTTGTAGTCGAGTTCCTTGGGATCCAGTTTCGCCACTACCTGACCCGAATCCACGTTTTCGCCCTCTTTAACCAAGACCTGATCTATGATGCCGTCAATCTTGCTGAAGGCGACATGTTTTTCACGAGGGAAGACAAGAGCCTCTCCGCCGACAGTATCCGAGAAGGGTATGAAAAAGATCAACAGGATCATGCCGGTCAATAGGAGTGCCAAGGGAACGGCATACTGGGCCTGTCGTACTATCCGTGTAATCCCCTCTCTGGGCTCAGTCTGAATGAGCCCCTTCAGCTCCGGGCTCTTCCTGAGAATCCATTTTTGCGTCAGAGCTGCCCCAAAGATGGGACCAAGCCCGATCAACCCGTCTATGGCGGTCCTGTCAGGTGGATTATTATCGAAGAACTCAATCACCAGGTGTCCCACCACCAGTTCGCCATAGGTCAGGGGAACAAAAGCGATGTATGCGCTTTCAGTCTCAGCCATGAACTTTCGGAGGACCTGGAGAAGGTACTCGTCTTCCACTGATTCCGAAAAACTCTCAGCATCAGGATTGTTGGGGAGAAGCAATCCCTTGTTCAGTTTTCGGATGGCTTTTGCGAGCTGCACCACTTCCGCGTGGAGCTTCGAACGTTTGTCCATGAGAGGTTGATTGTTGATTGCAACCAGACGCGATGTGCCTCCGAGATGCGTGATCACGAAGCACCGCTCAAAATGTACGAGTGTTCTCAGGTCGTTGCTGAGGAGAAAGTAGAGTGTGTCCAGAGACCCCGCCGACACAGCCCTCCTACAGAATTCCATGACAAGCCCGCCGGGAACAGGCTTCACCTCTCGGGGTTTTTGCGCCGCTGCGGAGTTCATCGGTCGATATATTACACTGCTCAATTACCTACCCCTTGGAGATATCCTCGCACAATGACCTTAAAAGAGCATCTCCATATTGAATGTCTTGACAGCAGCCTCAAGCCACCTAGCCGCGATGCTCTTGGGAACCATGGGTACAAAAAGCTTGCCCGTGATGCCCAATGGCACATTATTTTCGTTGTCGAGCACATTTACGATACAAATGTAACGGGCTTCAAGAGGAACGTCCTTCTGCTTCTCTCCCCTGATCTCTGTAGCCACCTCACCTCCAAAACGGCTCGAAAAAGGGGAATCCCGCAAGTTTTTTTCCCCGTAGCGTCTTAAGGAGTCAATCCGTTCATCCAACACAATGCCGGCCCCTAACGGGAACCACACCTTAACCTTATCCGCAGGGTGAAGTCTGCGAACGTCATCTTCAGGTATTAAAGCGTAAACCACCAATTGTGATGTGGACTGAAGCTCGCCCACAATATAGCCCTCTCCCGGTTGAAAACCTTGCTGGACCCTGTAGTCCAGCTTGGTTACTACTCCATCGAATGGGGCGACAATACCCTGTCTGGCCAAGCGCAAGTCTCGTCTCAGTATGCGAAGCTCGTGGTCCAGTCTCTCCAGATCGGCTCTCTTTTCACCTACCCGTGCTCGGTTGTTTTCGTCAAGCTGATAAAGCTGGATCTCTTCTTCCAGAATCCGATGCTCATTTTCCTTTTTTAAGATGTTCAGACCCAGTTGATTCACGTCCAACACAAGGAGAGGCTCACCTTGCCGTACCTTGGCCCCCTCCTGGACGAAAGCCGATTCCACCGCTGTGTAAAGCGGTATCGTCAGCTTCTGACTCCACATCGGGGCCGCAAAACAGGGGTACGAAGAGTTCCAACTCAACGGCACAAACAGGATGATCGCCACACATGCCAATACACCCAACAATACGGTTGACCCAACGGGTCTGGGCTTTATGAGAGCCCTCTTGACATAGAGATCTTTGATGCCTTTGAGCACAGGTCGGACAATAAAAAGTGCAAAAGCCAACACCGCCAATATAATGCCCACTGATTTGTCGAACCGATAGTACACGCCAATGACGATACCCGTATACAGAAAGAACCGATAGAAATAGGTCCCCAACCCATGAATGAGGAAGATCGTCCTCTCCCTCCTGGTTGTTGCGGTGTTTGGGATGTCCGAAATGCCCATGGCCTGATTCATGACCAGGTACTTGATGTAGCCGCGAGACTTGACCATGAGATTTGGGATTCTCAGAACATCGCTAAGGATGAAGTATCCGTCGAACCGTATGAGCGGACATCCGTTGAAAAGCACAGTAGAAACCGAGGACACCGTCATGAGGTAGAATGCCAGGGAATTGATCATGCCCGGTTTGGTGAAATACCACACATACGTGGCAAAAATTGCGAGAACGAGTTCCGCAACAATTCCCGCCGCTGCAATGGCCACGCGGGGTTTTCTGTCTGCAATCCTCCACGCATCCGTGGTGTTGCAGAAGAGACACGGAAAGAAAATAAGAAACCCAACACCCATTTGAGGGACGTGCAAACCGTAGTTCTTGGCGGTATAGGCATGTGCGAATTCGTGCACGAACTTGGTCACGGCAATGGTGATCCAGAGGTAGATCAAATTCTCGAGATTAAAGAAAAAGAGATACTCAGTCTCTATGCGTGAAAATCCATCAATAAATAGGAAAATTGCACCCACAAAAGCGAACAGGACAAGCGACACCGTCCACCTGTTCCAGATACGCTTGACATACGGAATGGTTTTCTCGAGGAAATTGTCGGGATTGACCAGCGGAATGAAGAGGAAGAAGACGCTGGAGAAGCGTTGAGTGTTCCGAGCCTTTTTAATGTTTTCCCGCAGCTTGATCTGGGCGT
>JAUPKT010000503.1 GCA_030837305.1 Thermodesulfobacteriota bacterium | reverse complement strand
TTAAGGGCCACGGCGAACTTGCTTCAGACTCAACCGGGGAAACCGGCTTCAGTGTAGCTCGAGGAGAGATTGAGAAACAAAATTACAAGGTTGAGGATTTAGTGCTCCTCCAGACCCCCGAAGTTCCTCAGGATGCGTCCATATTGATCATTGCAGGACCGAAGACCGACCCCATGGAAAGTGAGATGGAGTCCATTCGGGCCTACATTAAAAGAGGGGGAAGTGTCTTGGTGATGCTGAATCCTTTCAAGACTCCTCTCTTGGCAGCTTTGTTGAAAGAATACGGGTTTGTCACGGCCGAAGACATTGTGGTGGACAGAATGAGTAGGGCCATGGGCGGAGACTACTTGTTGCCCGTAATCATGACGTATATTCAGTTCCCCATAACCAAGAATTTCAATATGGCCTCCTTTTTCCCGGAGACCCGGTCAGTACGGGTCGAGAACAAGACAGCGCAGGGCATAGAGGCGCAAGAACTCGCCATGACCAGCCCGGTTTCATGGACCATCAACGAAGAGCAGCTCAAATCGGGTAACGCTAACTTTGACGAGAAGACCGGCACGAAAGGTCCGATATCCGTCATGGCAGTATCACAGGTCACGGTTCCGGATTCCAAAGAAAAAGCCCAGACAGAGGCCAAAGAAGCACAGGAAACCGATTCGAAGGACACGGGTTCCGGCGGCGGGGATCAGAGTCCACAGGAAGAAAATGTGAAATCTGCGGGAGAGCCTGCGAAACCTCAGAAGGCCCGCATAGTCGTTCTTGGTAGTGCTCAGGTAGCGGCCAACAAATATTTCAAGCTTCAGGGCAATGGCGATCTCTTTATGAATACCATCTCTTGGTTGGCGGAAGACGAGAATCTCATATCCATTCGGCCCAAGTCCCCGAAAGCTCAACCGTTTGTCCTCACCGCGCGGGAAGCGGTGATCTTCTTCCTTGTGCCTGTATTGATCATGCCTTTGGCTTGGATTGTTGCCGGAATCGCTGTGTATATATATCGCAGACGGATGGTACGAGCTGCCGAGGGCTAGGAAATACTTTGGGATCTCTCTTGAATTTCATCATTGCGTTGATCGGGTCCAGCAGGGAGGATAGATGAATGAATTGGTCCAAGGTGTTAATCTACTTTATCATCTTGTGTGCTCTGGGTGCGTGGGTTTTTTTCTTTGAAATACGGCACAAGGGAGAAAAACAGGCTCAGGAGGAGAAAGCGTCTCAGCTTGTGGCCCTGGACAAGGAAAATGTGACGGAAATCGAGTTAAAGAGAGAAGATGGAGGCATCATTCAACTGAAGAAACTGGAGGACCGTTGGGTTCTTGTTGAGCCGATCAAGACGGCAGCGGACCAATCGGCAGTGTCGTCATTGATCATATCGGCACAGTTGGCCAAAGCAGAGCGCATTCTTCAAGACCAAGATGTTAAGTGGGCTGAGTATGGACTTGAGCGTGCTCCCGTATCTGTGGCTCTTTCTTCAAAAGACTCCCGGACACAGCTATTCATTGGAGAAAACAATCCATCCAAGACATCCTATTACATGAGGGTTGGGGATGATCCGCGGCTCTTCCTGGTCGCTGATACCTTGAAAAACGCCTTGCACAAGACTGTCTTTGATCTCCGTGAGAAGAGTGTTTTATCTCTGGCACCGTCCGACATCGAACGTGTCGTGGTAAAGATCAATGGCAAGGAGACGGAGATTGCCAGACAGGGGGCAGATAAATGGATGATGGTAAAACCCGAAGAGATGAGGCTCAAAGCAAGTGTCCTCAATAGGGACTTGATTAGTCTCACAAACCTGCGTGCCAAACAGATAATCGATGAACCGAATTTGAGCGATGATCAGTACGGACTGACCAGCCCTAGAGCATCGGTAGAATTGTCAGGTCCAAAAGCAGGGCAGACGCTCATTGTGGGAGGACCTGTGAAAGAAGCCCCGTCAGCAACAGGTGATTCCGATGTCTATGTTGCAGTGAAAGACCGGAGCAACGTGTATATAGTGGAGGGGAAACCCCTCAAAGCTTTCTCCCCACCAGATACTCATGCGCTTCGGGACAAGTCTTTGGTTTCATTCAATCTCCCGGATGTGGAAAAACTCCAGTTGGAGTTGGATGGAAAGAAATGGGTTGCCATTCGAAAGGACGAAAAACAGTGGACCCTTGAAGAACCGCAAAAGATTTCGAGTTTAGACGCGTGGAGCATCACTTCGATTCTCTGGGAACTCAAAGATCTCGAATGGAAGAGTATCGCCAAAGGCGATCTTCCCGAATCCAGCGGGGATAGGGGACAAAAGCTTGTTGCATCTCTTTATTTGAAGGGACAGAATGATCCTACCGTCGTGACCGTGAGTTGGAAGGCAAGTCCCCACGAATCCGAGAAGCCCGCAACAGATAAGTCGGAAGGTGTTGCTGCTGATGCTTCAGCAAGCCAGGACTCCTCTGCACCCTCTGAGCCTGTGAGAAACGTGCCGGCATCAACGAAACATACCCCTGTGCCGGAATTAGTTAATGCGGTGGTGGATCCCCATGAAGAGAAAGGGGCGGTCTTTCAAATCCCCGGAAGCTTTGTGACACGTCTCCGAAACGATGTGGAGAGGATTGTCGCCAAGAAATGAGGAGAGATTGAGGGACAGAGAGAGCAAGCGAATCTTTCGAGCTGTTCCTCTTGCAGCGGGTCTCGAAAATTGCGTGGGGCTCGAGCGGGAGCTTTAATCCAGATAATCTTTTTTCTCGGCGATTTTCCGGACTGCCGACACGGCGATTTGAACTTCTTCCAAGGTGTTAAAGTAGCCCAGACTGAATCTTACTGTTCCATCAGGAAATGAACCAAGGGCTCTGTGTGCCAAAGGCGCGCAATGCAACCCAACGCGAACGAATATCTCAAATTCCTGCTCCAAGATGCTCCCTGCCTCGGCGGGGTGAATCGATTCAAAGGTAGCGGGGATGGCCCTATTGCCGCATCCGCCAAATGATTGATGCATTCCGTCAGGGAGCGCTTGGTCGAAAGTCATGGAGAGTATTGAAACTTGTTTGACGGGTTTCAGCGGACCGTATAGGGTTACGCCCGGCAGGTCGATGACACCGTCGACAAATGTTTCCAACAGCCTCGCCTCATGCTCTCTTATCCGGTCCATCCCGGTATCCAAAACGAATTTGACCCCTTCAGCCAACCCTGCAATGCCAACGTTGTTTCTCGTGCCGCTCTCCATATAATCCGGGAATAACGCGGGTTGGTGCTCTTGTTCGGAGAAGGTTCCTGTACCACCCCGCTTGAGAGGCCTCACTTGCCGTCCTTCGCGAATGTAGAGTCCGCCCGTACCTTGTGGCCCATAGAGGCCCTTATGTCCCGTGAACGCAAGGAAATCGATGCCCATTGCCATCACATCGATTGGTACCGCGCCCGCTGTTTGCGCAGCATCGAGGAGAAGTGGAATGTCGTCCGTGGCCTGTCTCACGGCCATAACATCCTGAATCGTGCCGCAAACGTTGGACGCATGGTTGAGCACGATCAAGGCCGTCTCTTTTTTGATAAGTTTCTTGAGTGCCCCAACGTCCAAAAAGCCCATCCGGTCACATGGGGCAACGGAAACTTCTATGGCGCCTTTTGACTCGAGATAACGCAGCGGCCTTATGACTGAGTTGTGTTCCATTTGGGTCATGATGACGTGATCTCCGTCTTTGACCACGCCGAAAATGACTGTGTTGAGGGACTCGGTGGCGTTGAGGGTGAAGATGATCCTTAGCGGGTCCGGCATGTTAAACAGTCTTGCGAGAAGATTACGTGCATTTGCGGCTATGGATGATGCCTCAGCGGATCGGACATGATGGGAACGATCCGGGTTTGCCCCCACCTCACTCATAAAACGCACCATTGCCTCTACCACTCCAGGAGGCTTTGGAAAAGAAGTTGCGGCATTGTCCATGTAGATCTGTTTCTTAGTCATGGTAAACTTATATGGGGTCCCAATCGTGATGGGAACCATTTGTCGTGAGCCTAAGTGGGCTTTTCTGAGACACATTTTCGAAAAATAACATTGAAGTCTTCTGCTGTGGTATCCCAGGACAGTGCACCCTCGGTGATAATCCGTCGGGCTTCGTCTCCGAATCTCCTTCGCATCTCATGGTTCTGGACAAGGCTAACCAAGCATTTTTTCAATCCCTCCACATCTCCGGGCTCGTAGAGCAAACCTGTTTGCTCGGTGCTGACGAGATCGGGTATCCCTCCCACGCGGGTTGCTACGACGGGAAGACCTGATGCCATGGCCTCTTTGATTACATTAGGTGATCCTTCCGTATAGCTGGGAAGGCACAGGATGTCTGATTCCCTGAGGATCGAGGCGACCTCTCTTGGACTCACCACTCCCCGCCACCTGGTCCTTTCATCGAGGGCGAGTTCGTGACAGAGTGACTTGAGTCGTCCGCTATACAAGCCATCGCCAACCACCGTTAATTGAACTTTATTCAGTTCAGGGGCCGATAAAGCGGTCAAGAGGTCCTGAACCCCCTTCTTTTGGACGAGACTTCCGACGAACACTACGCAGACCATTTCTTCTGAAAGATTGTGTTTAGAGGCAGGATAAAACAAGTCCGTATCGACCCCGAAGCGCGGCAAGGAGCATTTGGACTGCGCAGCGCCAAGATCAAGGACAATTTGAAGCAGTTGCTTGCTCACTGGCGCCAGAAACGCGGACTTGCGAATCACCCACTTCGTGAGAATTCGCCAGAGTGGTTTGTCCCGAGCGAGATATCCGTCATCTCCCCGCAAAGAAACGACGAGGGGGGCTTTTCTCAGGGAACACACGGAGGCTCCCACCAGTGCAGCCCCAAGCCAATTAGCATAGACCACGTCAGAAGAGCGTGTTTCTCTCAAGACTTCGTGGAAAAACCGACCCATCATAGGCATGAGTTGTATACGTGCGAGAACGCTGGTGGAGAGGTTTTCGGGAATCCCTCCCTCACCGCCGGTGAGTCTTTCCAGGGATCTTGGGAAGAAATATCCAAACCGTACAGTGTCAATCCCATTGACGGGGTATCGACCATGGCCCTTTGGTACGGCCGGACAGATCACAAGAATTCGGTAACCCTTCTTCCCGAGTGCTTCCGCCAGCTTCGCAATAAAGACCCCGGACCAGTCATTGGGGTGGGTCGGATACGACGTAGTGAGGAGAACAATTCGCGGGAGATTCACCTCGCGTCCTTCATAACCATGGGTATTTTCGAAACCGACCCGACTG
>JAUPKT010000059.1 GCA_030837305.1 Thermodesulfobacteriota bacterium | reverse complement strand
TGCTCTTCCGATCTATGGGGCATCCATCCAGGTATGCCCCACTATTCGTCCTTGGGAATCTGTTTCTCGTGTGGGTTCATATCGTAATTCTCATAAAGGTACTCTTCAGAGACACCCTCGAATGGCGAGGCACTCGATATAAGTCTTTTCGCTATGAGCCGGGGCGCTTGGACCCGGCATCATGAAATCTTGGATTCTCCCGACAAATGATCAGTCCTCAGGCTTGAGAGGCTTCTCCCCCAATACTTCTTCGTGACGAGCCCGTTGACCTTCGGCCTCGGGCCCCATCCATTACCAGAATGTCAGAAAACAGCATCTCCACAATCAAGTCGAGAAAGGACTCGGTTTCTTCGCGGGTGAACAAGGAGCCTGCGGCTTCGAGAATGAGATTCAGTCGATTCCTGTATGCATAGGCAATCAAGAGCAGTCGTGTACCTGAATGCAGTTTGTAACCGATGCCGTGGACTTCCGACACCTCCAGATCCGCACTTGTCGTAACGCTGCTGTCCCCTGTGGGTCTCCCATTCACCAGTTTCGGCCACACGGTACCCAGCAGGGTCACTGCGATGGAAAATCTGTGGTTCTGAAGAAACAGATGCATCAACAGACGCCGCACGTGATACGGGAAAAGCCTCAAAGACCTGTTGAGGCGACGGATGTTGTGAAGCATGGTGACATCCCTCTGTTCCCGAAAATGACGAATGCGCATTCTCGCAAGGTGTCGAAGGAAATCCGAGGGATCCTTTCGCTGTTCCGGGAGAGACCGAAAGACGATCACTGAACTGTTGTTCGGCGTATCGTACTCGCTGAATCGTCCGCGGGTGTTCACCGTCATGGCGGTAGTCAAGAGCCCGGACTTGCCGCCCCGTCTGCTGTTCCAGGTGTCTATCGCGAGGTTTGCACATGCCGTGAGTGAATCAACAAAGTTGACCCCGGATTGGAGGGCAGAGAAGAAAACCGCGGCGCTCTGCTCTTCGGACAACAAACGCTTGGCAAGATGCTGACTAAGATCGGTCTTGGAGCCCGTGCCTATGGGCTCCAACGGCCGCTCGAAAATCTGCATGAAACCGCGATGACTTTCTCGAATGGTCTCAGCCCACCCTTTCAACTGAGTCCGAACAGGACGCTTTCTCACGGTGGACAAAGCGGGTTCGTCCTTGGCCCACTCAGGCTTACTTCCCCGCATGATCTGATGGTAATTCAGTAGGAACTCACGGCCGGATTCAGATGCCGTTCCCCCGTCCCCCGCGACATGATGACAAACCGACGCCATAAGGTTGCGTTCAGGACCCAGTCGAATAAAATGAAATTCCACTGCTATTTGTCGAAAAAGATCCCAATCTCGCTCCAGTCTCGGCTTCATAACCCGTATCATATCGTCCAAAAGGTTGTCCGTCCTGCACGATTCCGGCATTTCTGCAAGAAAGACCGGTAACGGCTCGTCGAGTCTTCGTTCCCATTCCAAGTAATGAACACCCCGTGAAGAGACCTCACGAATGCAACTCATCAACTGAGGAAAAGATTGAGACGCTCGCCGTGCTGCCTCTTCCCCGGCCTGTACATCAAACGGTCCTTTCACATCCATGGCCGTTATAATGATGTTTTTGGTATTGCCGCACGTCGAGAGCGCAATTGTTTCGGACAAGACGTCAACTCGGGGGGAGACATCCTCCATAAAAACCTCGTCGTCATTCATCAGATGACAGATTGGTTATAAATTGGTCGGATAATACCTTGAGGATCAATCGGCTGGTAATTGGAGCCAAATTATATCGAGGCAGGTCTTGTTCACCCGCCCAAACTGCCTCAGCGGCGTCTGAGCCCGGTTTCGTTTTCCCATCCACCACTCTGCAAACATAGTCTGCCAAGACGTAATGATAAAGAATTTTTCCATCCTCGTCGGGAATAATGCGCTCCACCAACTCCACAAAATGCTGCGGTTCAACCAGGAGTCCGGTTTCTTCAAGAGTCTCTCTCACAACTGCTTCCCGTAGGCTCTCCCCCACCTCGACAAGTCCTCCTGGAATACTCCAATCTCCTCGGGAAGGCTCCTCAGCCCTCCTGATCAAGAGGATCTTACCTTGGTCAAAAACCAATGCCCCCACACCCACGAGGGGTGCGGGGGGATATTTTCGAACTATTTCCGCCACGCTGTCCCTGGAACCGTCTCTCAGTCAACTCGGCCCATTTGACTAAACCTCCGAGAAAAAATAGGGCTTGAGGCACTGTGTCCGCTCCTCATACTTGGTGGGATCCAAGAACCAGCCGGCGGCGGAGAAGGAACTGAGCAAGGAATTCCCATCTTGAGGGGTAAAACAAAAACCGACAACCTCGTGTCCTTTGCGGACCTCCAACGAAGGCTCAGCGATAACTGTTTGATTAAGAATCCGTCCGAAATAACCGTGGTCCCGGCCGAAAGAAAACACTTCACACGCCGACTGTTTCTTAGTCATACTCATTCGGTCATCAGCCTTGATACGACCCACGATCTCGTCCCTCGTCACTGCCCGTTTGAGTTTCAGTGAAAAATGGATGCAGTGCATGTATTGTGTATTCACCTTAAGAGCAGAAGACCAAAGGTTCAGTTCAAGATTCCTCGTCCTGAAAAGATGGTATGCATCTCTGGCATGGTGTGTCCCAAACACCGGATCACCGTGTTTGCCCACTTCGGGCGATGGAACAAACCCCTTCACCTGGCTGATATCATTGGAACGCCTGATGCAAAGGAATTTTCCCTCTTCCAGGTTGTCCTCTCCGTCCACAAGGGCGATGGTATTGATCAAGGAGCACAAATTGTGGGTATTGCAACTGACAACCTGAATGAACCTGTCTTTCCCAGACTCCAGGGCCTGATCATTAATCCCCCGGGCGTACATCTTCCCGAATCCAAACTCACTACCCTGCGCAATAAATCCTTTAGTTGTGGCCAAATATTTCTCATAGAATTCGTTTTTGTTAGAAATCCCAACACCAGACGGTGTGCAATCAACCACCACCTCTGCTTTGGCCAAAGCTTCTTCGTGTATCATAACCGGTTTCAAACCAAGAGCCT
>JAUPKT010000502.1 GCA_030837305.1 Thermodesulfobacteriota bacterium | reverse complement strand
CCTGGGTCGGGGTCACGAGAGTGAAATCGTCTTCTACCCCCTGCTGAAGATTGTGGCGTTCCCTTAGCAATGCTCGTACATCCTCTACGGTATCGGCCATCTGAGAACGATCGTGGAGCACCGCTTTGATCATAAAGAGATGATCTTGATTGAAAACCCTTTTTTGAGCCGTGGACAGGGGAATGACAATTCGGCTATCCAAATCAATGCCTGTGGGGGCCGTTCCCTTCGACTCCATTACGCCTATGATTTCGAAAGGATTATTACCGAGCAATATCTGCTTGCCCACTGGATCTTCCCCTTCAAACAGTTCCTTCAAGATGGTCTTGCCGATCACCGCCACTCTGGATAACTTGGCGGTGTCTTCATCAGTGAGAAACCTCCCCGTCTCCGGAACCGTATTCCACACCGACGACCAGTTTGGATTCGCGGAAATCAAGACACCATATGTGCTATTGGCGCCATACTTTACCGGGAAATCCCTCTTATTGATTTGCGGGCTCACATCCTTGATATTGTCGATTTCAGAGAGCATAGCCTGAGCGTCTTCCATTCTCAGGGTTGTGGGAACGGGCTGTGGAACGCCGGGTTTTCTTCCAGGCCCTGCCAGCACCATTAACTGGTCCAAGCCCCACTTCTCAACCTTGCCTATGATCTCGGCACGCGCTCCCAGCACTGACGAGGCAATCATGGTCAGTGTGGCGACTCCGAGGACCACTCCGAGCATCATGAGCACCGTGCGGGTCTTGTTCTCCGACATGGACCCAAGGGCCTGTTTCCCAATGTTGAGTATTTTCATTGAGTGCTCTCCCCTTGCATGTTTCCCGTAAGTCGGTCGCTGGAAATCCGTCCGTCTTTCATCTGGATGATTCGATCAGCCTGCATCGCGACGTCCATGTCATGGGTCACGACGATTAACGTAGTCCCCTCGGCATGGAGCTTGCGAAATATTCCCATAACCTCCTGGCCGGATACCGAATCCAAATTCCCTGTGGGTTCATCCGCAAGGATGATCCGCGGACTATTGACCAGGGCACGGGCAATCGCAACCCGCTGTTGCTGCCCTCCCGACAACTCCCGGGGGAGATGATTGACGCGATCCGACAGACCCACTGATTCGAGTACTCTCACGGCTCTCCCGCGCATGTCCTCGTCCGTATCGCTGTAAATGAGGGGTAGAATCACATTCTCCCAGGCAGACATCCGCGGGAGCAGATGAAATGACTGGAATACAAATCCGATCTTCTTGTTGCGGGTCCGGGAAAGCTCATCGTCGTTCATGTCATGGACAGCCACTCCGTCCAGGGTGTAGGTGCCGCCGCTCGGTTTGTCCAAACATCCCAGTATGTTCAGAAACGTACTCTTTCCCATTCCCGAGGGAGCCATAATGGCGACAAACTCCCCTTCCTCAATGGTCACGGAGATATCCTGCAACACCCGCATTTCCTGGCCGTCTTTGACAAATGTTTTGGAAAGTTCATGTACGTCTATCATGTATGGCCTCCGAAACCCCTATTTCTGTGCATTTGAACCCGTGATCACGAGATCTCCCTCTCGCACCCCCTCCAGGATTTCCGTGTGAGCCTGGTCTTTCCAGCCGACTTCAACATATCTCTTCTCCGGAGACCCTTTGCTGAGTGCCATGACGAACTTGCGGTTTCCCTCCCTTTGCACGGCCCTGTTGGGAACCGTGAGCACGCCCTTTCTTTGGTCCAGGAAAATCAGGACATTGGCCGTCATGTCGGGCATTAGCTTCCCCTCACGATTGTCCACGCTCACGGATGTGATGTAGTAGACTACATTGTCCTGTATGGTCCCCGAGGGATAAATGGCTGTCACCTTGCCTTTGAACTCCGTTGATGGATGCGCGGATACGGTGAAGATCGCGTCCTGATCCACTCGCACTCGGCCGATGTCGTTTTCGTCCACATAGGCGAGGACCTCCAACCGATCCAGATCAATGATTCTCACGAACGTCGGGGAGTTCATACCCGTTATTACCGTTTCTCCCTGAATAGTGTTCACTGCGGCTACGGTTCCGCTGATCGGCGCTGTAATGGTGGCGTACGAAAGTAAAGTGTTCGCCACATCGAGTTCTGCTTCGGCCTTCAGGCGTCGTGCCTTTGCAATGGCATGCAGCGCCTCTGTCTGGTCCATCTTCTGCTCAGGTATCGAATTGGTTTGACGAAGCAGTCTATCGCGCTCCAGGTCTTTGACAAGGCGGCCTTCCTCAGCCCGTGTTTCCGCAACGATGGCCTCTTGAAGTTTAACTCTTGCTGTCAAATCATCTTGTTCGATCTTCGCAAGGATCTGCCCTTGTTCTACCCTGTCGCCGACTGTAATGGGCAGTTCTACGACTTTACCGGGTGTGCGTGCTCCCACCTTGACCTCGGCTCCCACAATCGCCTTTACTATTCCCGTTGCCTGGACCGTCGCACTCAGATCCCGTTTAAGCACTTTTGCAGTCTTGTACCCGGCCTTGGATTTTTGCGTCGGCTTGTTTGCAAACACGACCCACCCAATGACGATGACCGCTGCCAACGCCAAACCACCGATAATGAGGTATTTTCTTTTCATGGAGGCTTCTTGTTTCCTCTCTACCTCGACGTCACTGAGATCTTACATAAAATGATGCCGATCCCATGAATTAGTATACAGTCAAACATCAAAAAACACGCGTTACTCGAGAAAAAACCGGCTGTGGCGAGTGACTTTTCAAAATTTTCTTGAAAAGAGAACACCTTTATTGATTCTTATGGATTGGGGTGACGAATAATGTGTATCCGCAAAATGAAATCATAAGGAGATATTCAGAGATGAACGCTCCATCGCAATTCAGTGGGTTCCCACGCGAGTGTGTTCAATTCTACGAAGACCTGAAAAAGAACAACAACAAAGAATGGTATGAGGCGCACAAGGGCGACTTCCAAAATTACGTCATGTCACCAGCCCATGACTATGTTGTGGCGATGGGGCAGATGCTCAAGCAGATTGCCCCTGGCGTTGTCGCTGATCCTCGAATCAACAAGTCCATCTTCAGACCTTTCAGGGACGTTCGTTTCAGTAAGGACAAGGCTCCTTACAAGACCCATCTCGGCATTTTCTTTTGGGAGGGAAAACTTCGCAAGATGGACTGCCCCGGTTTTTATTTGCACCTTGAGCCACCTATCCTCATGCTTGGAGTCGGCAATCATTGCTTCTCTCGGGATCTCCTGGAACTGTACCGT
>JAUPKT010000501.1 GCA_030837305.1 Thermodesulfobacteriota bacterium | reverse complement strand
TGAGAGCCCCATGAGTGGGTGTGGTATAGATGAAGAGCGTATCCGCACCTGTCTCCTTCAGTTTCAGGGCGTGTGTGCCAAGAGCACGCTCCGCCAGCTCATAAGGCACTGCGCCTACGAGTTCCGCCTTTCCGGGGTTGGCTGCCAGCTCTTTTTTCAGACCATCCAGAGCGTGCTTGCCATAATCATCATTTTGATAAAACAGGGCCACTTTCTTGGAACCCAACTTGTCTATGGCATACTTGGTCAGGTACTGAGCCTCATCCCCATAATCGGGATATGCAATAAAGACATATTTTAGCTTGTCTCGCGGCATTTGTTCCCATATTCGGACGTCCGCGTACGCGGTAATGAGAGGAATCTTATTCTCTGTATAGAATTCCTTCGATGCATTGAGGATGGCTGTTCCCAAGACACCGCACACGGCGAAGACATTTCCCTTCATTTCCTGAAGGTTGGCAAGCCCCCGAGTGGGATTGTAGGCATCATCTTTCATGACGAATTTTATTTTTCGGCCGTGTATGCCGCCTTGGTCGTTGATGTAATCGGCCCAAGCTTTCATACCCATTCCCGTAGTTCCCCAAAGCGCGGCGGGGCCTGACAGTGGCGTAGTGCAGCCGATGACGACTTCGGTATCTGTGACTCCAGGCACATTTGCCCCCCATGTCACTCCTGTCACCATCAACAGTGTGAATGAAAGTGCAAGCACAATCCGTCTAAAGCTCATCGTCCTTCCTCCTTTTTTTCATTCCGAACCGAGGTTGAGAAGTTAAGTGATTCTCTTGAATCGTGAAGGCCTGTAAGCCCATGACCAGGTCAAAGATCTTGGTGAGGGAAGATCCCTGACTATCACACTATATGTTGTTGAGGAACGGTTTGCTCGGTCGTTAAGACCGACACTGATCGCGCAATAGCGCTCTGAGACTGTACAATAGAGTTACACGAAAAAGGGCTGCATGGCAATCAAAATCGATGGGCGACTCTGTGTTCCTGAGATAAGTTTTCCTCAATCATGATTCGGACAGCATTGTGCTCTGTCTTCAATGGGATAGGATCCCAAAATCTTTATCCTGATGGCTTTCTTTTCCATCTGAGTAAGGCAGGCTTTGATCGTTGACTCTTCGTAATGCCCCATTAAATCGACAAAGAACGCATATTCCCACGCCGAGGAGCCTTTTTGGGGCCTGGACTCTATCTTCGTCAAATCGATGCCAAACCCTGCAATGATTTCGAGGACCCCTGAGAGAGCCCCGGGGCGGTTTTTTACCCAAAAGACCAAAGACGTCCTATCGTTTCCACTTGGAGGAGCGCTTGTTTGGCCCAAGACTAAGAACTTGGTGACATTATCCGGGCTGTCCTGAATATCTCGCTGGACGACACGCAGGCCCATGAAGGTTGCGGCCTTTTCGCCGGCAACTGCCGCGACCTCCTTATCTTTCAGCGCTCGTTCCGCAGCCCTTGCAGTGCTCAAGGTTTCTTCAAGGCCGACATCCGGCAGATGTGAGGACAACCATTCGCGGCACTGTGCCAGTGCCTGGGGATGAGACATGACTCTTTTGACATCTTGAATCTCTCCGCTCTGATTTGCTAAAGAGTGACGGATTTCACGGCCCAGCTCGCCGCAAATTTTCTCGTTCGATTCTAGTAGGAGATCCAGGGTCTCCCGAATAGACCCTTCCACGCTGTTTTCTATGGGAACCACTGCAAAATGTGCCCGACCCACGGCGAGTTCCTTGAAGGTCATTCGGAGGGAGCCGCACGGCTTAAAGTCAATTGATTCTCCAAAGTAGTGCAACGCAGCTTCATGGGTATGCGTACCCGGTGGCCCGAGGTATGCCACTGTTAGGGGCTGCTGCAGCGAACGGGAACCGGAAAATATTTCCCTGAAGACGGCCCGGAGAGTGGAATCCCGTAGAGGCCCCGTGTTGAGACCGGAGAGTTTCTCGAGAATTGCTCGTTCCCGTTGCCAATCGATGGTGGGTTTGTCTTGAGCCGCTTTTGTGCATCCTATTTGTATGGCTAGGGACATGCGTAGGTTGAGGAGATTTAGAATCTCCGAATCAATCTCGTCTATACGTGATCTGAGGATTTCAAGCTGTTCCGACATACGGGCCCCGCATGTTCATGGTGTATATTACAATTGAGGTATTGACAAGAGCGAAGTTCGGAGCTATAAAGTGTGTCATCATACAGAGGAAAAAGATCATTATGTGGTCTCACTACGGCGCATTCATGTTTTATTTTAACGGCTATTATTATTTCGGTCAGCCAGGAGGATGATGCGCGCCCGCGATTAAGCTATTAAAAGGGAAAAAGAAATCAAAATGCGGAGCAAGCGCTCCGCATTTTTTTTTGGAGGAAAGCAAATGCTTGTGGTCATGAAAAAGGATGCGAAGGAAGCACACATTACGAATCTGCTGACACACGTCCAAACCTTTCATTGTCGCGGTCATCTTTCCCAAAGGAGAATCAACACCGTGATAGGAGTAGTTGGCGAGAAGGCAAGTATTGAGCAGTCGTGTCTTGAGTCTTTGGAAGGGGTGGAGCGTGTGGAGGCTTTGTCGGGACCTTTCAAACTTTCCAGTCGTGCTTTCAAGCAGGAGGATACGGAGTTTTCAATCGATGGAGCCCGGATTGGCGGCAAGCAGATCATTCTGATGGCCGGCCCCTGTGCGGTGGAAAGCCGGGCGCAGTTGCTCCAGGCTGCTCTGGCGGTGAAGAAAGCGGGTGCTGTGGCGCTGCGAGGTGGAGCATTCAAGCCTCGGACCTCCCCCTATAGTTTCCAAGGATTAGGTGAAGAGGGGTTGAGGATTTTGGCCGAGGCAAGGGACGTTGCCGGCTTGGCAATTGTCACCGAGGTCGTTGCTCCGGAACAGGTTCCCCTCGTCATGCAGTATGCAGACGTGCTCCAAGTGGGCGCTCGCAACATGCAGAACTATGCCCTTCTTAATGCGGTGGGAGACTCCCACAAACCTGTACTTCTCAAGAGAGGTCTGAGCAGCACCATAGAAGAATTTCTCAACGCGGCAGAGTACATTTTGAGCCGCAATAACCCTCGGGTGATTCTGTGCGAGAGAGGCATTAGAACATTCGAGACATCCACCAGGAATACGTTGGACATCAACGCCATCCCTGTTCTCAAGAGTCTCAGCCATTTGCCCGTTGTTGTTGATCCCAGTCACGGCACCGGAAAGCGAGAATACGTCGCGGCGGTGAGCAGGGCAGCCATTGCAGCCGGAGCAGACGGGTTGATAGTCGAGGTGCATCCTGATCCTGATCATGCATTGTCTGACGGCGCCCAAAGTTTGAGGCCCGAGGAATTTATGCGGCTCGTCAAGGAGTTACGCCCGGTTGCCGAGGCGGTGGGCCGAACCCTGTAAGGGTTTGCGTTCAAGAATTCCCGGGGCAGCCCGGAGATTTCATTCTTCGTACGTCAGGGGCGGTGTAATGTTTTTGGGCTTATGGAGGAAATGAAATTGCCACTTTCTGAATCCATTGTATCCATCATTGGTATGGGTCTCATGGGTGGGAGTTTGGGCGCGGCTCTTGTGAAGGGCGGTGTTTGCAAGGAGGTGCGAGGGATTGTACGGAAGGAATCTCAGGTCCCTGCTGTTGTCGCTGCGAAGGCCGCTCATGTTGCTGGGACCGACCGGAAAAGACTGCTCCAAGGCGCCGATTTGGTGGTGTTGGCAACCCCCGTGTGTTCCATAGAGGAAGAGATCTTATCGATACAACCCTTTCTCGGATCGGGGACCGTCTTGACGGATCTTGGGAGCACCAAAGCCTCCATCGTCAATGCCATGGACAAACTGGAAGGAGACATTATCGCGGTGGGAGGACACCCCATGTGTGGGAAAGAGACTTCCGGCATTGGATCCGCCACTTCCATCCTCTTTGAGGGGGCTATATGGGCTTTGATCCCAACCCGAAATACCAAGCCCCACGGGTTGGAACTGCTCCTCGAACTGATAAGCGCAGTGGGAGCGAGGCCCGTTGTCATGGATGTGGAGAGGCATGACTCTGCAGTCGCATGTGTGAGCACCCTACCCTATCTCTTATCAGTGGCTTTGATGGCAGTGGTGTCCGAAGCAGGGCAAAACAATGAATTTGTGCGGAGACTGGCTTCAAGTGGACTGAGGGATACATCACGGCTTGCAGCATCGAACATCAGGATGATGATGGAAATCGTCAACAGTAACAGGGCTCATGTGGAGAGGATTCTCTCCATGTCATTGAAACGCTTAGAGGATCTTGGGCTCTTGTTAACCGATGAGGACACGAAGGGTCTTTGTGATTTCCTCAAAAATGCACAGGAAGAACGGCTTCGGCTGTTTCCGGAGGGTGTGCCGGAGGCGATACACGAACCAAGGGCACCCCGAGGACGGGGCTGAAGAAAGTGTATGATTGAAGAAGAGGATCATGGGCAAACATTTGAAAATTGTCCGGGGAAACCCATTGAGCGGTCGTGTCGAATTACCGGGAGACAAATCCTTGTCACATCGAACGATTCTCATGGGCGCTCTGGCCGATGGCACTTCTCGTATCAGGAATTGCTTGGTCGCAGGGGTCACCCGGTCGATGATGCAATGCCTTACAGACCTTGGCGTCAAGATGAACGTCTTTGACGCTGATGCATGTTCCGAAGTGGAAATCGAAGGGGTCGGTCTGCATGGGCTTGAGAAGAGCGATTCCCCCCTCAATTGCAACGGCTCGGCAACAACTATGCGTCTGTTGGCCGGGGTACTGTCCGGGCAGTTGTTTGCATCAACTCTCGACGGCTCTCCCCAG
>JAUPKT010000500.1 GCA_030837305.1 Thermodesulfobacteriota bacterium | reverse complement strand
GGTTCAGACCTCGCTCCATGTTGAGAGGGCTGCCGCTTCCAAGGTTGCGCTCGAACATCTCCCCGTAGTTGCCCGCAGCCTTCACGGCTCTGACGGCCCAGTCGGTTGGAACGCCCATTGCCTTCGCAAGCTTGGAGTGCTCTCCTTTCTGCATCCGCAACACTCTGACATCGTTGTGTGAAGTAATAGAATCTGCGTTTTCGCGGGTGATCCCATGTTCCTCTGCCAGAATCAATGCGTACACGACCCATCGGATAATCGTGGCCCATTCACGATCACCGCCCCATACCACCGGACAAAGCGGCTCCTTGGAAATGCGGTCCGGAACAATTTTGAACGCCTGTATTCCCCCTGGTGCCTGTGCTCTCACTGAAGCCAGTTCCGATGAGTCTCCAGTGCACGCGCTGCAGCGTCCCTCGAAGAAAGCCGCTGCGGCCTCGCTGGTGGTATCGAGAACCATTGGATTCACAGAAAGTCCGCGTGCGACGAAGTAGTCCTTCATGTTTTGTAGGCTGGTGGTGCCTTTTTCCACGCACACGGTTGCACCGCTGAGTTCTGCAAGTGAAGTAATGCCGGACTTGCTGGGGACAAGGAAGGCTTGGCTGTCATAGAACAACACTGCCGGAAATTGTACTTTCAGGAATGCCTCGCGTTCGAGTGTCCACGTTGTGTTGCGCACAAGCAGATCGATCTTCCCAGCCTGGAGTGCAGGAAATCGCATGGAAGTTGTGAGAGGCACGAACTTGACCTTATCGCCGTCTCCCAATACCGCAGCGGCTACGGCACGACAGAAATCGACGTTGAACCCACTCCAAGAGCCGTTAGCATCCCTTTCGGAGAAGCCCGGCATGTTTTCGCCCACGCCGCAATGAAGGCGTCCCCGCGCTTTCACCCGGTCCAGCACATCCCCACCCCACACGGCCTCGGCCATCACAATGACCCCCGCCACTGCAAGCCAGGCTAAAAAAGCACCTGAAATTAGTCTGGTGTTATGTCCCATCATAGGCGTCAACCTCGTCACGTTGACTTTTCCTATCGTCTGTCAGGTTGAACGGCTACCCCGTTGGATGGTTCACCGAGGGCGGAATGAATAGCATCAATGAGGTTCCTCTCCTCAAAAGGCTTCTGCAGGAAGGCCACCGCACCAGCTTCCATAGCCCTTGCTTCAGCCTGGATGTCGTCGTGGGCAGTAATGAAAATCACGGGCACCCGGGAATCCATTTCAATGAGTTTTCTTTGCAAATCGAGACCGCTCATCCCTGGCATACGAACGTCGAGTATCAACAGGCCCGGGCATCGTGAAAGGCCCGAATCCAAAAAGTCCTCAGCGCATGAGAACGTTTTCACATTGAATCCCGATGCCTTGAGCAGTCTTTTCAGGGCGGTGCGCACAGAACCGTCGTCATCTACCACAGATAGTGTGACGTCTTTGTCTCCCATTCATGTTCTCGCTCTCGGAGACTGCTCTTCGGCAGTTTCGAAATCATTAGCAACACGACTCTTAATGCTTTGCCGCACTCAGGGCTGCTTGGAGTTTGGACTCCTCCTCGTGCGTAAGAGAGGTCTTCAGAACCCTTCCTCCGGTTCCTTTGAGTTCCTCCAGCACTTTGTCCGGAGTAACACTCCTCACCAAAACGAAGAGCGCCGAACTTCCGGGATGTAGGCTTTCCGCTAATTCTTTCATGAAATTGTTGTTGATGCCCACATCGGTGAGGGCCCCGGACACTGCCCCTGCGCTTGCTCCCACAGCCATGCCGAGAAGAGGATTCAAGAAGATGAGCCCAACAAGGGCTCCCCAAAATCCTCCACTTGCAGCGCCAGCGGCAGTAAGGTTCACCGCTTGATGCAACTTGACCTTTCCTTTGTCATTTTTCTCCGCTACCACAGCGTCTCCAAGGTCGATGAGGTACTCCTTCTGCATTTTCCAGAGCATAAGACGTACCTCTTCCGCCTTGAACTGTTCGTCGTAACCGATAACTACTAAATCGCTCATGAACCGTGCCTCCTGTAATCCCAGATTATGCGGCCGTTTGGGACCTGCCGCAGGGAAAGCTGCTTTCAAGGTCTCTACAGTGGAAGTTCTCTATACAGAAAGAGAAATTTCCGTATCTTGGCTCTCAGGGGGATCAGTTTAATGGAGGGACAGTAACCTGTAAATTGGACTTTGGTCTTATAGCCGGTTAGTCTTCAGAATGTCTTGCGGCCAGCTTTTCGGCGAGGCGCACCAAATCAGCCAACGAATCAGCGCGCATCTTTTTCATCACTTGAGCACGCTGCGCCTTGATCGTCTTTTCGCTGGTACCCAACTCCCAGCCTATCTGCTTGTTTAGCTTGCCGGTAACGACAAGCGAAAAAACTTCGCGTTCTCTGGGAGTGAGTAAGTCTATTCGTTCTTGAATTTCTTCCAATTCGTCCCTTTTCTGTTTTGCTTGCCTGTCTTCTCGGAGTGCTTTATGCACAGCTTCAATGAGGGCTCGGTCTTCGAACGGTTTTTCGAGGAAATCCACTGCTCCGGCTCTCATAGCATGAACGGTCATGGGGATTGTCCCGTATCCAGTCATGAAAATGACGCCATGCCTCCGCCCGGATTCTGCCAGGTGTTTCTGCAAATCAAGTCCACTTAGTCCCGGCATACGCACGTCGAGGATGAGGCACGAGGGTCCGTGATGAGGTGGTCGAGCAAGAAAATCACTTGCGGAACCATAAGTCTCCACTTCGAGGTCTGCCGATCTCAAGAGCCTTTCAACCGCTTTCCTGACGGAGTCATCATCATCCACGACGAAAACCAACGCCCCGGAATCCATGGTCATTCGACGCCTCTCCGAATCGGGATCGTGAATGAAAACACAGCTCCCCCTTCCGGACAATTTTCGCCCCACAAGCGACCGTCGTGGGCAAGGACGATTGATCGGCAAATCGAGAGGCCAATGCCCAGGCCGTCGGTTTTCGAAGTTTGGAAAGGTTGAAAAATGATTTCCCTGCATGCTTCGTCGATACCCGTTCCCTTGTCCTGAACAGAGACCTTGATGGTGTCCGGATCATGTCTTTCGGTGGATATTCGAATCTTACGACTTTCCGGTTCACATCCCTCCATAGCCTCAATCCCGTTCATTATCAGATTGAGTATCACCTGTTGCATGTGAAGTGTGTCACCATCAACCGGAGGTAAATCCTCCTGTAGGTCCAGAACGAGAGAAATATCCCGCAGCCTCGCAATATCCTTTGCCAATCCTGCTGTCTCTCGGACAATTTCGTTGAGATTGACCGAAACAAGGTCGAGTTCGCCTCTTCGTAATAATGCTCTGAGGCGCCGAATTATGTCTCTCGCCCTCTTGTCGTCAGCGATAATGTCGGAGATGGTTTCACATACTTCCTCAAGATCCGGCGTTCCGTGGGAAAGGTGTCTCGCTGCGGCCTGCGCATTACTAAGTATCGCAGTCAGGGGCTGGTTTATTTGATGTGCCAGGGCTCCGCTCAGTTCCGAAAGAGATGCAACCCGGGAAGCTCGGGATAGTTCCTCTCTCTGTCTCGCAGCCACTAACTCCGATTCTTTGCGATGGGTGATGTCCACCGACACTCCCATGAGGCGATTTGGTCCTTTGGCCGAATTTCTCTGTGTTCGGCCTATGGAGGAGATCCAGCGAACTTTTCCATCAGGAAGCACGATTCGGTATTCGACGGCAATATCCTTTTCCGATTGCCGACGGTTCTCAATAGCCTCCATCGTTCGTTCGCGATCCTCATCGTGGACAAGAGAGCGAAACCTGTCGAGATTGAGTGTCTACTCAGGAGACACACCCAGCAACTGCATCGTCCTGTCCGTGGCCCAGATATGTCCCGTTCTTTCCTC
>JAUPKT010000499.1 GCA_030837305.1 Thermodesulfobacteriota bacterium | reverse complement strand
TGCGGGAGACCTGACGCAGGCCTTCAGTTTGAACTATCCGGAATTTCCGGATAGTTGCCGCCGGGTCAAGTTCGTCTTCCGCATATATGTTTATGAGATGCTCGTTTACTGTTTTGAGGGATACCTGATACAGTTCAGCCATGAGCCGCTGCGTCAGCCAGACGGTCTTGCCGTCTATTCTCACCTGCACGTGTAGGGTGCCGTCCTGATAGATCAGGAGTTGACCTTCGGGAGGAACGGGAACCGTTTTATTTTCCATAGCCCAGATCCTCAACGTACCCGCCGGCACCCCTCGGTAGAAAACCCCGCTCGCCAGCTTTCATATTAGCCGTTCTCGAAAGTAAACCCGAATTGTGTGCATGATTTTGTCTGTCATTCCTGCGGAAGCAGGAATCCAGGAATCCTGGATGCCGGATCGGGTCCGGCATGACAAGGCAAGAGCCATTGACGATTTCTTCCAGTCACGGTGCCATTTTCGTGAACGACTGGATTCCAGATATACTCTCTTCAATTTCGGTCTCATTCCGACAAAACTTTTGAGAAGCCCTCTAATCCTCGTACGAAGAAAAAGATTCATCGTCCCGTGTCTGCCGCGCCGCTTCGATCTCCCTGTCAAGTTCTCCTGAAAATGCCACCCGGGGTGCCTCGGACCATAAACCCTCCAGGTCGTAAAAGTCCCTCACCGAAGGCTGAAATATGTGGACAATAATATCCCCGTAATCCAGCAATGCCCAATTTCCCTGGTGAATCCCTTCAACAGAGTATCGGGGGAGTTTCAGCAGTTTTGCATGCTCCACCACGGCATCCGCTACCGCAGTCACATGCTTCGCCGAATTTGCGGACACAATGAGAAAATAATCGGTCAGAGTAGTGACTTTTCGGAGATCCATCAATACCGGGTCAAATCCCTTTTTTGAGAGGGCCGCCTTGATCAATTCCTCTGCGCTTGTCGCTGAATCCAGTGCCGGAGGCACAGGATCTTCAATCTTCTTAATCTTGTCAGTCAATGAATGTACAAACCTCTCTCAAGAATGTAAGCACGCACAGGCTCGGTGACGAGATATCGGATGCTCTGTTGAGCTTTTACCAACTCCCGAATTTGGGTGGCGGATATGTTCAGGCCATGAACAGCGCTTCGCACCAACCGCTTGCCCCCTAAGTGAAGCAATTCCCCGCCATCTTGCCCAAACATCTCACGCAAGTCCTGGGGAGTGCTCTCCCAGGCCACGTCGAAACCTACACCCGGCCTGGTGATTACCAGAAAGTGGGCCACGTGGAACAGACGGTGATACTCCTTCCACGTGCCGATCTCCCTCAGTGAATCCGTGCCGATGATGAAAAATAATTCCTGTGACATACTTTCAGCAAGGCACTCCAAGGTATTCACCGTATACGATGGGCCCCCTGCCTCCACTTCCAACGCCGATACCTCGAAAAGATCGTTATCCCGGCACGCAATCCGTGTCATCTCGAGACGGTCATCCGCAGATGCAATTCTCTCCAGACTCTTGTGCGGGGGAATGTGGCTCGGCACAAACACAATCTTCTCCAGACCGTGGCGCTGTGCAGTCTCCTCCGCCATGCGCAAGTGTCCCACGTGCGGTGGGTTGAAGGTGCCGCCGAACACACCAACTTTCCTGATGATGGTATTGGCTAAGAAAGGGCTTGTTTTCACCAAGAAACATTATATACTTAAACAGAGCGATTTCAAAGAGAAATTGGCCGGTAAAGCGCCCCGCTTTACCGATTTGCCTTTTGGAGGGCATACATTTTGGAATATTTTTTCGGGTTTCTCATCCTGCTTGGCGTCCTTATTTTTGTCCACGAATGCGGCCATTTTTTCGTGGCAAAGATGGCAGGCGTCAAGGTCCTGAAGTTTTCCCTCGGTTTTCCCCCGGCCATGGTGAAGCGTCAATGGGGTGAAACAGAATATATCCTGAGTTGGATACCCCTGGGCGGATATGTCAAACTACTGGGGGAAGATCCCGAATCCAAGGAAGAAATTCCCCCGGAAGACCTTCCCAGGGCCTTTACCAGCAAATCCTTGGCAGCCCGCTCCGCGATAATCCTTGCAGGGCCTCTGTCCAATTACGTCCTTGCAGCCCTTCTCCTGTGTGCGGGCTACCTGGCCGGTTGGCCCGTTCTGGCAAGCGACATCGGCAAAGTCGTGGAAGGATCCCCGGCAGCCCAGGCCGGATTCGTGGTGGGAGACAAGGTGGTGGCCATAGACGGAGAGCCCACTTGGCGCTGGGATGACATGCGGTCCATCATCGAAAAGAGTCCCAACAAAAACCTTATCATGACCGTGGAGCGCAACGGCGAAAAGGTTGCGCTTTCTGTTACCCCAAGTCTCAGTGACCAGAAGGACATGTTCGGGGACTCAGTAGGCCGCATCGGCGTCGCCCCGTCAGGGGCCGGCGTCAAACTCGGCATCACTGGAGCCATTTGGGAAGGTTTCCGATTTACGGGTTACCTGACCAAACTGGTGGTCATGACCCTCGTCAAGCTTGTCCGTGGGGAAATAAGCGCAAAAGCTCTCAGTGGGCCCATCACCATCGTCCAGGCATCCGGGGAAAGCCTCAAGGCCGGGCTGTTCAGCTTCATCTTTCTCCTTAGTTACATCAGCATCAACCTGGCCATCATCAACCTGCTGCCGGTGCCCATCCTTGACGGCGGACACCTCCTGTTTTTCCTCATCGAAGCGGTAATCCGACGCCCGGTTACGGGAAAGATCAGGGAAGTGGCAGTCCACGTAGGGCTGCTGTTCATCGTACTCCTCATGGGACTGGTGTTTTACAACGATATCTCAAGGAT
>JAUPKT010000498.1 GCA_030837305.1 Thermodesulfobacteriota bacterium | reverse complement strand
TGAGCCATGAGCGAGCGTGTTTTCTCATGAGATCGAGCACGGGGCAAACTCCTTTCCCTAACGAACTGTTCTGGCGATGATGATATGAGTTCCCTGGGGCAATGTCAATGGAAGTACCGGGCTGTGGTTGACACCTCCAGAGTGCTTTGTTACGATTTCACGTTCAAGACTCCCGGGAGAGGTGTATGGCCGATGGCAGACGTGGAAGGAATGATTGGGGCGCGAGACGTCACAGGTCTCACAACAAAAAACACAGGCGAATTTCACCTGAAAGGTTGTGCCCATTTGGATTGGGGCATGAAAAACCGCCTTTCAAGAATTATTAAACCCGACACGGGCCGGACCGTGATGCTCGCCGTGGACCATGGATATTTCCAAGGCCCGACCTCTGGTCTGGAAGTCATGGAAACCACCCTGGCGCCTCTCATTCCCTTTGCTGATTGTCTCATGTTGACTCGTGGAATTTTGCGCTCGTCCGTTCCGCCGGGGTGCCAAGTGCCCATCGTCCTGCGAGTTTCTGGCGGCAACAGCGTATTGTCGGAGCTTTCCAACGAAACCTGGAATGTCTCTGTGGAAGACTGTGTGCGGCTCAATGTGTCGGGAATGGCAATGTCCATTTATGTAGGGGCTCAGTACGAGCACCAGACCCTGGTGGCATTCTCCGACCTGATCGACGCCGGTCACGAAGTGGGTATTCCCGTATTGGCGGTGACGGCAGTGGGAAGAGACATGGTGCGAGATGCTCGCTACCTTGCTCTTTCGTCACGAATGGCAGCAGAAATGGGCGCCAATTTCGTCAAGACGTACTATTGTGACGACTTTCCAAGAGTAACCGGTACATGCCCCGTGCCCATCGTCATGGCAGGCGGCAAGAAACTCCCTGAATTAGAAGCACTCACCATGGCGTTCAGGGCAGTTACAGAAGGGGCAGTGGGTGTAGACATGGGCAGAAATATCTTCCAATCGGATTGCCCGGTGGGAATGATCAAAGCGGTAAGAGCCGTGGTACACCAGAACGAGAAGCCGGAAACAGCAATAAAGATATACAAAGACGAGAAGAAAGCGTCTTCTCGTTCGACACCCAAGGATAAAGCTCCGGCAAAGCCCAAGAAAAAGTAATTCCGCGGCCAATATGTTTATGTGATGCGAACCGGCCGAGTACATTTCCTTTGGCTGAGAAGATTGACACCTGCCGTCGTATGAGTCGTCGAGCGTGCCGACCCATACGGCGGCATTTCCATTCGTTGCGGGCCAACGATGAGATCTGGAGCAGATTCGATGCGTGTTGCCATGTACTATAACAACAGGGATGTCCGCATAGAGGAAATGCCTATGCCGGAGATAGGACCGCGAGAGATTCTGGTCAAGGTTTGGGAGAGCGGAATTTGCGGCAGCGATGTTCTGGAATGGTACCGGCTCGCGAAGGCCCCGTTAGTTCTTGGACATGAGATCGCGGGAGAAATAGCCCGAGTGGGAAATGAAGTGCATGCCTGGAAACCGGGAGACAGGGTGTTCGTTTCGCACCACGTGCCGTGCAACATGTGTCGCTATTGTCTGGAAGGCCATGAATCCTGCTGCGATACCCTGGCGGCAACAAACTTTGATCCGGGAGGGTTCTCGGAATACATTCGAGTACCTGAAATAAACGTTCGCAACGGTGTATATGCTCTGCCGGATGACATGTCGTATGATCAGGCCGTATTCATAGAGCCTTTGGCTTGTGTGTATCGAGGTCAGCAATTCGTGGGGTGGCAGCCCGCTCGACGAGTACTGATTATCGGATGCGGCATAGCTGGTCTCTTGCATCTTCTGTTGGCTCGTTCAGTGGGAGCATCAAAGATAGCGGTTGTTGATGTAAATGAAGGCCGCCTGCAAAGGGCCGTAGGCCTGGGAGCCGACATTGGAGAGTTCGCGGGGGACGATCTTGCACTCAGACTGAAATCACGGAATGATAATCAGCTTTTTCAACTCGTTCTTGTGTGTACAGGGGCTGAATCAGCCATTCAACTGGCGTTCTCCTCAGTTGACCGTGGAGGCGCCATACTTTTTTTTGCTCCTACAGATCCGGGCAAAACGATTCCGTTTCCCTTCAACGAACTCTGGCGCAAAGAAGTCACCATCACGTCATCATACGCAGGCAGCCCGCGAGACATTGTTCAGGCAATGGAACTCATCAGATCAGGCGCTGTGGATGTTCTTCCTCTGATTACTCATCGACTGCCGCTCGCTGCGACCCAAGAGGGTTTTCGCCTCGTGGCCGAGGCCGGAAACGATTCCATGAAGGTCATCATAGAACCGCAACTTTGAAACCCTGTCTGAGGTCTTCCTGGGAAAGGTTTATCATATGTCGTCAATTCCGAAGGAAGAGGTAAACCGGCGTATCGGAATGCTCAAAGGGCTGATGGAAAAGAGCAACATGGACGCCTGCCTCATCGTCCAGAAGGCTGATCTTTTCTACTTTAGTGGGACGGCCCAAGAGGCCCATCTGTTCATCTCATTGGCTGATCCACCGATTCTCTTTGTCAGGAAAAGTTTTGAACGAGCTGTTCAGCAATCGCCCTTGGATCAAATCGTATCCATTGCCAGCTTCTCTCAAATGAGAGATGAAATCCTTGCTCAGAGCAGCTCCAGAATGAGTTCCCTCGGTTTGGAACTCGATGTACTGCCGGTGAACAATTTCAGGGTCTATGAAGAATTATTCCCCAACACTGAAATGACCGATGTCTCTGGATCCATCAGGGAAACACGGATGATAAAATCAGCCTACGAGATAGATCTTATCAAACGTGCCGCGGAGATGAACAACGACCTGTTTGTGTCCGTAAAGGACATTCTGAAAGAGGGCCTCACGGAGCTGGAATTTTCCGGTCTGCTGGAAGCCCGGTATCGCAAGAACGGACATCAGGGCTATGTGAGGGTCCGGTCTTTTAATCAGGATATCTTTTACGGCCACATCATGTCAGGAAGGCATCTCGCTGTCCCAAGTTGCTCTCTGGGACCGACGGGCGGTCCCGGGCCTCATGCCTCATTCCCATACGGAGCCGGCATGAAAATTATACAAAGAAATGAGCCCATCCAGATCGATTATGTGGGTGTTTTCGAGGGCTACTTGGTGGACCAAGCCAGAACCTTCTTTCTTGGTGAACCTGCTTCCGATTTTCTCTCACTGCACGCTTTGGCGTTGTCAATACAGAGCGCAGTGGCAACAGGGGGATTGCCGGGCACGAAGGCAGAATCCCTGTACGATCTCGCCATTGACATGGCAAGTGAAGCGGGCTCTCTGGAAGGGTTTTTGGGACACCCCATGCCGGTACCTTTTTTGGGACATGGGGTCGGGTTGGAACTTGATGAGCTGCCGATCGTGGGAAAGAGATCTCCTCACGTCTTGCAAGAGGGTATGGTGATAGCTCTTGAGCCAAAATTTATACTTCCCGGGCGGGGTTTGGCCGGAATAGAGAACACCTTTGTTGTCACCAAAACCGGTATGGAAAAACTCACTCTCTTTGACGACGAGATTCAAGTCCTCTGAGGAAT
>JAUPKT010000497.1 GCA_030837305.1 Thermodesulfobacteriota bacterium | reverse complement strand
TCCCGAAAAGGTGTAACAATAGCGGTAAAAGTACCTGAAAACATTGTCTTCTCCTCCAATCACCTCACTGTAAATGAGGCGGGATGCGCTCCCCGCGGACCAGGTCCGCGTAGGTCTCCCTCTCGCGAATAATATAGTAATTCTCGCCATCCACAAGGACTTCTGGTGCCCGAGGGCGGGAGTTATAATTGGAAGACATGGAAAATCCATAAGCACCGGCAGACATCACTGCCAGGTGATCCCCAAAGGCAACCTCTCCCAGTTCTCGAGATTTCGCCAGATAGTCACCGGATTCGCAAATAGGGCCTACGATGTCCACGGTAATCAGCTTGTCCGGGGATGACTGGGAAGGACGAAGGGTTACTTTCTGAACAACATGGTGAGCATCATATAAGCTCGGTCGGATCAGATCATTCATGGCCGCATCAACAATGACAAAAAGTTTTTTCTTGGTTTTCTTGAGATACAACACCTGAGTAAGCAGAATCCCTGCATTGCCCACCAGGACGCGGCCGGGCTCTAAGATGAGCGTAACACCCAAATCCCGCATCCGTTCAACGACTGCTGCTCCATACTCCGAGGGCATCGGCGGCTCCTCCTGATCATAGGGGATGCCCAAACCACCGCCGATGTCCAGGTACTGTATGTCAATACCGTCAGACCGCAATTGCTCCAAAATCCCGACGAGTTTCTCCACAGCCTCCAGAATAGGCCCAAGTTCAGTTAGTTGGCTGCCTATGTGACAATCTATACCTATCGGTTCGATCCAATCCATCTTCAGGGTCTGCTTGTACAAATCCAAGGCCCTGGACGTGTCTATGCCGAACTTATTTTTTTGAAGTCCTGTGGAAATGTAGGGGTGGGTCTTGGGATCAACATCCGGATTTACCCTCAAAGCAATTCGGGCCTTGATTCCTAAAGACCTTGCCCTGATCTCCAACAACTCCAGCTCCGCTTCTGACTCCACATTGAACATGAGAATGCCCGCAAGGAGTGCTTCGTCAATCTCCGATGCCCTCTTGCCGACTCCGGAATACACAATACGAGAAGGTTCGACACCGGCACTGAGCGCCCGGTAAAGCTCACCACCTGATACGATGTCCACTCCGGCGCCCAGCCGAGAAAAAATCTTGAGTATGGCCAAGTTGGAGCATGCCTTCATCGAGTAACACACAAGGTGACTCACCGAGGAGAAGGGTTCCGAAAATACTCGAAGATGTCGCTCCAATGTTTGTCTGCTGTAGACAAACACCGGCGTTCCCACCTCATCTGCTATGTTCTTGAGAGGAACTTTCTCACAATAAAGCTCGTTGTTCACGTATTCAAAAAAATTCATGGTAGCCTTCAAGCTAACGTTCTGTATTACTTCTATGGCTTGTAAATGATGGCCCCGGACCCTGAGCGACTCGATTCCTGATCGGGACGATTCTTTGAGAACGCGGTAACTGCGTAACGATATTCCCTGTTTCTCGTTACTCTTTTGTCAAGGAAGGAGGCGTTGCGAATAGGTTCCGTGTTTATCTTCACGAACATTTTCCTCCCCTCTGATCGATAAACATTATACCTCGTCTCGTCTTCGCCAATCTTTACGGGATCCCAGTAAATCCGAATGCCCTCGGATGTGGAGGCAGTGTTGACATTCTCAGGTGGATTCCTGTGTACTGCCGAAAAGTAAATGGGGACAGTCTGAGAAAAATCAGACTCTATCGACACACCCCTATTCATTTTCAGGGATGTCACCGCGTAATTGTACGTCTTTCCCGTCTCCGCGGTCTTGTCTGTGAATGAATTTTCTGCCCATTTGGTGTTTCCAATTGATTTCAGATCACGAGGCGCTTCTGCATCGGCCCTATATATTCGATAATTCTTGATCCCTTGCCCATCCTCAGGCACCGACCATTCCAGGCGAACTCCCTTTGCGTCCACTTCCCCTTTCAAAGCTGCCGGTGGCGGTGGTGCTTTATCAAAGACCACGGCCACTTCCTGGCTGGTTCTGCTTTCTCTACCTTTGAGGTTGTACACGCTGATGTAATAATTATAAACGTTTCCCGGAGCGACCTGGCTGTCGGCAAACGTGACCATACCTTTTTCTACTACGGCATTGGAAGGATTCTGATAGTCGATGTTGGCGTGCAGAACACTCTTGGATTCACAATTCTCACACTCTTCGTCTATTTTGTGCATCGTCCTATATACTTTGAAGCCGGACACATCAGTCAGGGCACTGCCGTCAATATTTCTCAAAGGAACTTCCCATTTGAGCACGATGCGGTCCTGATGCCCTTGGGCATTTACCAAGCCCACTTCCGAAGGAACGGCAGCGGTTGCAGGGCGAGGATTAGTCTTGTATCCACAGCCGCTTAATGAGGCAACAATGAACATCAATACCAATCCAAAAGAGGGAGTCCTCAAATCTTACTCTGCCGCCCCTTGCTTCTTCTTGTTGCCGCGGAAACGAATCCATTGTCCTTCAAGAAAGATCGCGCATGCCCTATTTGGTCCTCCACCGAGCGCAATGCTGTGCCTCCGCGATGCCGTCTCGCCTCGACCATCTCCTCGGGGCTCGGGATGTGCATCTCTAGTCCGCCTTCCCCAAGTCCGTTTGTGCCACCCTCCCTGATGGCGGCACCCAGTCGGGAATGCGCATCTCTGAACGGTACTCCTGATCGCACCAGCCGGTCGGCAAGATCAGTAGCTGCCAAGCTCCTGTCCGACGCAGCAGCCAGCATTCTCTCAGGGTCAAACTCTATGTCGGGAAGCATCGCTGCCATGATTTTCACGCTCGATTCTATCGTATCCACCGAATCAAATAACGGTTCCTTATCCTCCTGAAGATCTTTGTTATACGTCAAAGGCAGAGCTTTCAACGTGGTCAGGATCGCCATCAAGTTCCCATAAACCCTGCCGGTCTTGCCACGAATCAGTTCACAGGCATCCGGATTCTTCTTTTGCGGCATGATACTCGATCCCGAACAAAAACTGTCCGGCAGGCGGCAATAACCGAATTCCGATGAAGACCACAGTATGAGTTCTTCAGCCAACCGAGATAAATGCATCATCACCATGCCGGCGCAGAAAATAAATTCCACGGCAAAATCTCGATCCGAAACAGCATCCATGGTGTTAGAACTCACGGATGAGAATCCCAACTCCTTGGCCACGTGCTCCCGGTCTATGGGAAAAGTAGTTCCTGCAAGGGCTGCCGACCCGAGAGGCATCTCGTCACAACGCTTCAGAGCATCACCCAAGCGCTCCCAGTCGCGGCGAAACATCAGGAAATATGCCATGAGGTGGTGCCCTAAACGCACCGGTTGGGCCCTCTGCAAGTGCGTGTAGCCCGGCAGGATGATCCGCTTTGTATCTTCCGCCTTGTCCGTGAGAACATAGAGCAGGTTCAGGAGGTCCTTTCTCACCAACGCAATCTTCTTCTTCACGTAAAGCCGGAGATCCAGAACCACCTGGTCGTTTCGGCTTCTCGCTGTGTGCAGTTTGCCTGCTACGTCCCCTACCTTTTCCCGAAGAGCCTCCTCAATGTTGATGTGCACATCCTCCAGGTCCTCGCGAAGCCCTATTTTGCCTTCCTCGAGGTCTCTCTTTACCTCCTGCAAGCCTTTTTCGATTATTCGAGCATCTCGAGCAGGGATGATTTCTTGCTTGCGCAACATTCTCACATGAGCGAGGCTGCCTGCGATGTCTTCCTCATAAAGCCTCTTATCAACAGAGATCGATGCATTGTACTTGGCAAAAAGCTGATCCATATCCTTGGCAAAACGCCCCTTACGTATGCCCGTGGGTTTCACGTGTTGCGTCTTTTCCTTTTTTCGGTCAGTTGCCATACGTTGATCTCCCAGAGAATACCCATTAACTGTCAGTGGGCTTGAATGACCATTCCCAAACAGGTCGAAACCGATTCAAGGGCCTACCCAAAGACTTGAAAAATCAGTTTCCAGGCGCTTACTCAGCAAATCCCCTTCTGCATCATGGCCCGAATCTTTAAGCGCAGAGCATTGAGCCGAATAAAACCCTCGGCATCCGCCTGGGAATATACCTCGTCTTCCTCGAATGTCGCGAATCGACAGTCATAAAGGGAATTGTCCGACCGCCGGCCCGTTACCATTAGGCCTCCCTTGTAAAGCCGTAACCTCACGTCCCCGGAAACTACCTCTGAGGCTTCATCAATGGCAACCTGAAGCATTTTCCTCTCGGGACTGAACCAGTATCCGTTGTAAACCAGACTTGCATAGCGTGGGATCCATTCATCTTTCAAGCGCATGACTTCCCTGTCAAGGGTGATGGACTCCAGGGCTCTTCTCGCCCTGTGAATGACCGTGCCCCCAGGAGTCTCATACACCCCGCGGCTCTTCATCCCCACATACCGATTCTCCACCATGTCCACCCGTCCCACTCCATGTCGCCCTGCTATGACATTGAGATGCTCCAACAAAATCGCGGGGCTCATTCGTTTACCATTTACGGCAACAGGATTCCCCTTCTCAAAACCGAGCACTACTTCCTCCGGCACGTCCGGAGCATGAACCGGATTTGTGGTGAGTATGTACATGTCCTCAGGCGGCGCCATCCACGGGTCTTCAAGGATCCCTCCCTCAAAACTGAGATGGAGGAGATTTCGATCCATGCTGTACGGTTTCTCCGCAGTTGACGTCACAGGAATACCCTTACTCTTTGCATAGGCAATCAGGTCGGACCTGGAACGCATATTCCACTCGCGCCACGGCGCGATGACCGCTATGGTTGGATCCATTGCCAGATAAGTCAGTTCAAACCGGACCTGGTCGTTGCCTTTCCCTGTTGCCCCGTGTGACACGGCATCGGCATGGACGTCAGCCGCTATCTCCATTTGGGCCTTGGCAATGCATGGTCTCGCGATGGAAGTTCCCAAAAGATACGTTCCCTCGTAAACCGCATTGGCCCTTAGCATTGGGAATACGTAATCCCTGACGAATTCCTCGCGCAGATCAACAATTCGCAATGATTCCGCTCCAGTTATCCGGGCCTTCTCATGGAGTGGTTCCAACTCCTCTCCTTGTCCAAGATCTGCAGCAAATGCCACCACAGGACAGTCAAACTCCTCGAGAAGCCATTTCAAGATGACCGAAGTGTCAAGTCCACCGCTATACGCCAATACAATTCTGTCAAATCTCTTATTACGCACAGATATTCTCCCAAACTCTCAAAGAAACATTCATCATCGTTAAGACGCATGACCGTATTATTTGGGCCGGTGGCCCTAAGTTATCTCTCTCCCAAGTTTCAAACGACCTTTTCTGGATCCTTCTCTTGGTCGGGACTGGAAAAAGGCGCCAGAAGCATTTCCAAAACTGCTTTCTGCACGTGCAGCCTGTTCTCTGCCTGGTCCCACACCAGTGAACACGATGACTCCATCACCTCGTCGGTAATCTCTTCACCTCGGTGTGCAGGGAGACAATGTAAGACAAACACCCCCGGTGCTGCCCCCTTGAGAAGCTCACCGTTCACCTGGAACCCTCTGAACACGATGCGCCGAGCCTCTGCCTCTTTCTCCCACCCCATGGAAGCCCATACGTCCGTCGACACCACCTGTGCCCCGGCTACAGCCTTCACAGGATCCCGCACCAACTCAATGTTCTGTACATCCATGGGTACGGCCGGGTCATAGCCCTCAGGACATGCCAGTATAAGGGGAAATCCCAACACCTTGGCTGCATTGATCCACGAGTTGGCCATGTTGTTGCCGTCTCCTATCCATGCGGCTTTCATTTCGGTGATGTCAAGGCCCCACTCCTGGAGCGTCATGAGATCGCCCAACACCTGACAGGGATGCAGCAAGTCAGTCAGGGCATTGATCACCGGCACTGAAGACCAATCGGCGAATTCCTCAAGAATGGCATGACCAAAAGTCCTGATGACAAGGGCGTCGAGGTAGCGGGACAACACCCGGGCAGTATCCCTGACAGGCTCCCCACGGACGATCTGAATTTCGCGTCTACTGAGAAACACGCATTGGCCGCCCAGTTGACGTACGCCCACTT
>JAUPKT010000496.1 GCA_030837305.1 Thermodesulfobacteriota bacterium | reverse complement strand
TTCGCTTCCGTATATCGTACGTAATCATGGTAATTCAGCTTTCTGCCTTTCAAGGGAGGAGTCAAGAGGTTCAAGAGATCGTCAGCGTTGACGATGTGTGAAAGCTGGTCCTTCCAGTGTAGTACAAGTTCGGCTGCGCAGTCGTTCAAACCAAATAGTTCGTATAAACAAACGAGCTTGAGTATCTCAGTATTACCAAAGTTCCCCCCGACCGTTGACTGCATCCCGACAAAGTCCCTCAAGTACAGGGCATCGCCCCTAATGATCTGTCCATGGGTGGTCTGACCCGCGATCAAACGCCCGTTTTCATCTCGGATGTCTGACAAAAAGGAATAGGGCATTGCCTTACGGTTGTAGCGGTACGCATCCACGTCGAAGAGCATGAATCCCTTCGATGACAGATACTCATGAATATCAAAAAACGTGTACCCGCATTCGCGTGATTCTTTCTGAAACCATACCTCCACCAATACCCCAAGGGTGGTCAACTTTGCCAAGGTCTTTTCCGCACCAAAGAGCACTTCCAGATCCGCACCCTCGCAGTCGAGTTTAAGAAAATCCACCGACTCGACGCCATACTCTTCCAGCACCCGATCCAAAGGATGCACCTGTAAGAGTTCTTTCTCTACCGTTCTCTGGTTGTCACCCTCGAAAAAGCGGCGAATAAATTCCGTATCCCCGCCGCACAGACCACTGGAGCCGGAAAATGCCGCGACAAAAAACTCTCTGGTTTCCTCACGGCCCCCCAGGGCAAAGGGAAGATATTTTACGTTTGGGGGGGCGTTGGCATTGAGCCTGGCACATTCGTTGGGTTCGGGTTCGAAGCCAATGACGGCAAGGTGGTCTTGGAAGACATCCCAGACTTCGTCGTACCCCCCACGAGCCCCAACATCTACGAGCCTGAAGGGACATTCCCGAAAAACTCCCTGTTGCACGACATAAGATGTCGTGACTGGGCTGCTCTGCATGCTCAACAAAGTCATAGGCGTTACCAATACGCTTGCGGGAAGTGAAATGAAAAAATCCGAGCCACAAAAACTTTGACCGGAGACGCCTTCCAAATATGTTCCATGAGGCATCTCCGGTCAAATATTATCAAGCAATACAAAAATTTTTCTAGATTCCGGTCCAGTCTTTCTTGTTCCCAAAGGCGAGCCACAAAATAGCAGTTCCGACTGATACCAGAAATAATATTTCCATATCCCTCACCTCCAGGGGCCAATTTACCCAAAGCTCATGAAACGTGTCAATACAATTCGGTCATGTTGCGAGAGGAAACGTATGAAAAGGGCCATGGGCCTCAGAGGCGTCCTCCCATGGAATGGGCATACCCGGTAAGTTCCGCGTACCCGCTTCCCCGTACCGGTGATCCCTGGCTAATCCCCTGGATCTGCACAGCCCCTTCCCAATAGACGACCTGGGTTGATTTCCTCGCGGATAACTCCTGGTCTTCCATGCTGGGCACCACTTCCAGACGGGTGTTGGAATCCTTGAGTCGAATGGTCCAGGCCGCCGGATAGACCGCTCCGGTTTTGGGGCTTTTCCACGATCGATTCGCCACAATGCTTATTTGATCTCCCGAGAGGTATTTGGCGACACCGTCTGCCGTCACGAGGGTTCCAAAAGGCCTCTCAAACGTGCCGTCTTTCTTTCTCAGATGGAACACCATTACTTCGGATCCGTCGTCAAGCTGAAGACTGAACCAGTCCCAGCCAGCCTGATCGGAGGACAGAATGCTTGACCCGAATTCATGATCCATCCAGGCCAAACCCTCCACCGAATAAGACTCCTCACCAATGGTCACCATCCCTTGTGCAGAGAGCCGCGTAAACGAGTAGTAATGGGAAGACTGATGTTCGCTGTCACCCTTCCTGCTGTATCCATTCTGTCCCTGGAGCACCATGGCTTTGGCGGGTCTCAATGTGAGCTTGAGTTCAACACCCTCTGCCGCCGCGGCCAAGATAATACTGTCGCCGGCTCGCAGCGCACTCCAATTCCCGATGCTCACGTCCAGATCTTTATCAGACGCCCCGGCTAAATTCGGGCCCTCTCGAGACATGGCTTCAAAATGAAAAAAGCGTTTCCCCGTCTTGTCGGTAATGGCAAAATGTGCAGGGTAGAGATCCTTGGCCGCCCAATTCGATGTGAGATTTACCCTTTCCGTGAAGAGACTTCTCCGGAAAAACGTGAGCTGAAAGCCGAATTCACGATCCGGCGCCGTGAGGTTTCCCGTAAAGTACCACCATTCAGTCTGAAAATCGGGATGCTTGCCATGGTCTCGAGGAAAACTCATGACCCTGTTGGGATCCGCCTGGGAAAATTCTTTTTCCATCCCATCGGCAAACACGCCCAAGGCCATCAAACAAAACCACCCAACCATGAAGAATCGCCACGCAATCATCCGTCACCACATTGTCCGGTCTCACGAAAGTATTCCCGCTGACTTCAGGAGTGCCTCGACAGCCTTATATGACGGCGTGTCGGTTGATATCTTGATCAAGGGCTCGCCGCTCAAGTCCAAATCCACGAGGGCTTGATCATAGGGGATGGCGCCTTCAGGACGATACGGAAGCTGCTCCAACTCTTTCTTGGTGGTAGCCGGTAAATCGTCAAGATCCCCATGGACACGGCTCAATACAAAATGCTTGTGATGGATCCTTCCACCAAGTTCATCAATGAGTTCGGCGATGCGACCTATGGTCCGGAGGCTTCGAGGAGCCGCGTCGGACACCACGAAGAGATGGTCGACCTCCTCCTCGGTTCGACGAGACAAGTGCTCCATACCGGCTTCATTATCCACAATGACAAAGGTATAATTCGAGGTTAATCGGGATATGATTTCACGAAGTATGTTATTGGCCATACAGTAACACCCGGATCCCTCGGGCCTGCCCATGGAGAGAAAATCAAAATTCTTCGTTTCTTCCAGAGAAGCCTGGATCTGATATTCCATGAAACGGTCTTTGGACATGCCGCCGGGGATGTCGTCCCCGAGCTTTCTCGTTTCTTCTCTGACACAACCCACGCTTCGCGGTTCGTGGATACCCAGGACTTCGTGAAGATTTGAGTTCGAATCCGCATCGATCGCCAACAGCGGCTTCTTGCCGGCCTCAATCAAAACCCTCATGATCAATGCGGTTAAAGAAGTCTTACCTACGCCCCCTTTGCCGGCTACCGCCAACGTTAAACCCATGGCACCTCCCGTTTCCTTACCTTAAAGTTCCATTCATTTGAGGTCGATCATGAAACCGCAAGCGAGAGCTTGCCTTCAGAAAAGATTGTTTCCAATTCCGCAAGTGTTTCGTACACGCGGCGGCATGTCTCGAGATCGAGGCCGGCGCAGCCGCACGCCGGGGTAATGAGACATTTTTTCGTGATCAAGTCTCTGTCCAGTCCCGACTTCTCGAGAAGCTTCATTCCCTTGTTGATGCGGGCCAATACGTCACCGGCGGTTTGTGATGCCGCCCGAGCGTCATTACAGACCGCGCCCCACGCAAGGACGCCACCCCGGGCCAAAAACTCAGACAGCGGTTTCGCGTAAATCGACAGAGTCTCCATGTAATCAACCGCGTCAAAATTGATGATGCGGGCGGAGGTTTCCATCAAGAGTCCCCAATCGGTATTTCCGCAACAATGCACCCCCGCTATGCCGCCCCTCGCTGTAATCATGTCCATCACTTCGTTGAGTGAATCAATGACATCGGCCTGGGAAACCCCGAGAAAGGCCGACGATCCATACGCACTCAAACTGGGCTCATCAAAAAATACGATCACCTTTTCAGCAAGAGGCCGAAATTTTTCCAAGAGCCTCACGGCTTTCAGCCCCATGGACTTGACGGCTATGTCTCGAAATACCGAATGATAGAAGATAGGCTTCTTTGTCTCGTCCGTTATGGTCAGACAGAAGCTCAGGGGACCGGTCACTTGGACTTTAATGATAGGAATCGGCTTCCCAATGCGCTGTACGCCGTCGAGGAAAGCGGCAATGCCCATTCCATGGCGAGGCGAGATGTCAAAAAAATCTGCGGATCCCCCTTCCGAAACGTGAAGATATGCTTCGTAGAACCGCTCTATTTCGGGATATGGATCCCCGGAGGTGTCGAAATAATAACTCAGCCGATCGACATCCATCTGAAAACGTGGAATATTCTCCCCAAACTGGATCCACATCTGTTCGCGAGGGTCCAGTCGCGGGAGTTGAGGCGCGTGGGGCGCTACTTTCAGGCAATCAAGAATGAGTCGGACCGCCTGATCAGCGTTATCATGGGGCATGCTCCCCACAGCGGTGACCGTCACGTCAGGCAAGGTGGAGGTCTCTGCGTATGATTCCATGCGACTCCGTAGCCCTTTTCCATCTCATGGATTCCCGGCATCCCGGCTGAATCTTGCCGGTATATATCCTTAATTGGGCACTGCAAAGGGAGACAAGGCCGGTCTTGAGGACGAGGAATCTTCACAAGATGACTCATATACTATACATTTCGCATACTATGTAATCATGACGCCCCTTGTCAAGGAACGTACGGACGTGATGAGTGAGATGAACACGACAGACCCGGCGCACGTTATCTGGATTCATAAGGCTAGTTTTTCGTACCTGTTGGAGAGACCCGCCGGCGAGTGGCAGACGCTGTGGGTATTCCGACAGGGCTGGGGATACATGAAACGGCGCGATATATGGACACCGCTCCGGATCGACGAAGACGACCTGAGAAAGCAGGGGTTCGTCCTCCTGAAACCCGGTTCCGATCCGGACGTGCACGTCTGTAAGACATGCGGGCTCCACATGGAATCCATCCCGGGATTTCTCAGACAGAAACACCATGCTCTGTGCGCACGAAACTCGGAAGAGGGTCGAAAACTTGATGAGATGTTGATCGAGGATCAGAGGATAAAGATTGCCGAGGCAAGACTACGGCAGGAAGAGTTGCAGGAGCGCCTGGAGGAAGAGGCTGAACAAAAAAAGGAGCGTTTTGACGAGATTCGGGAAGAGACGGCCTTGAAACAAATGTCGCGCAACAGACGCCAAAAATTGCGAGAAGAAGCCAGGGAGCAACTTATTGAGACGTAGCGAAATTCTTTCACGGACAAAAAAATGGGGAACGCAGAGCGTTCCCGACATTAGGAGGAATTGGGGTTTTTCAGTATGTGGAATGGATCCCACTTCACCCATTCCCTGGGGATCGGAAGCGTTTTAGTGGTGGCTAGCCTTGCCCCCGATGGTGTAATGATGGACTGGATTGCGCCGGATGCACGGCGCAATCAGGAGATATTCTTAATCAATACGAGTTGTATGCTTCAAAGGCATTGTCAAAGACACCGGCCACCGGACCGAGCGGTCCATCGGACACGCTGAGCAGACCCGAACAGAGCCGGAACGGCATTGACAGAAGGGTAGCGCATATTGCTCCGCACCCTAGGACCGGCGGGCGGGGACCACATCCGGGAGCCATGCGAAAGGCAACAGGGGCCGGCCCACATGCAACCGGAGGCGGCGGCGGATATGCCACAGCCGCTGGTTTGACTTTAGTAATAGGCCTCACGGGCGGTGGAGCACAGACCTGGGGTGGACAGAGCGGCGGAGGACACCCCACTGGTCCGCAGAATGCCCGACGACGAGGAAAAATCGGCGGAGGAGGATCGAGGATTGCTGAGGCCACCCTTGCTGGACAGCCGAGGACCGTGCCGCATATTGCTGAGCAAATGTTGAGACAGGCGCCCAACCCAAAAGGACGGGGACCGCAATCCGGGGGACCGCACACAGGCGGCGCGCATTGATATGCGGGCGCCGGGGCGAATGGTGGGCCTCCGGCCGTGGCGTTAGTCATGAAGAAAAAGGGAATACACACGAAAAAAGACAAAATTAGCGCGGGGACTCTTGTCACCATACCTCATCCTCCTTGTAGTCAGATCCTTCAATGATTACTTGAGGGCGTAGACTCAAGTGAAGGAAACTGAATTTAGCCCTTTGGTGGGCTTCGCTGAACCGGGGCTTTAACATGGTGTTTTTTACGTGTCAAGTAAAAATATTAATTATTATAAAGTTATGGGTAAAGCTTTTGCATCCTTTAATTATAAAATCTTAGTATATTATTTTATTTGATTTTTTATAGCAAAATATACTAAAACAAGTAGTGTTTCAGTTACATCTATTTGGTTTTACAGGGTGAAAAAAGTGAACCAATTGCGAAATACCTCGCGAATGAGATCAGCGTGAAAGGACGTGCAGTGCATGGAAAGGTCAGCCCCATACCTCTTCGTCATCCTCTTGGCAATTGCCCTCCCCTGCTTCGCCCAGCAGGATGCCGTGGATCTATACAACGAAGGCGTGCAAGCGCTCAACGAGAACAGGTTGGATGATGCCATTTCCTTTTTCACGCGGGCAATTCGATTGGACCCCCGCGATCATCTTGCTTTGAACAATCGCGGGATCGCGTTCAAGAGGAAAGGTCTGTATAGCCGAGCGATACAGGATTATGACCGGGCGATCGAAATAAAGCCTGATTACGCTTTTGCATTAGCCAATCGTGGAGTTGCTCGCTACCATGCCGGAGACCTTCCGGGGAGCGTTAACGATCTCTCCGCAGCCATGAAGTTCGGCAAACGAGACAGCGTCATCTATGCAACCATGGGGTTGGTCCGTGGTGAAATGGGAGATCTGGACCAGGCGATAAAGGATTTGCGTCAAGCAATCACCTTGAACAAGAAAAATGCCATGGCTCTCAAGGCCCTCGGTTCGGTGTACGAGAAAAAGGGGGACCTGGAAAAGGCCCTCGAATCGTATGTGGCGACCTTGCAAGTTGGCAGAGGCGGCGAAGAGCAGAAGGATATTGAAGAAAAGATAGAAAACCTTAGAAACAGGAGAGCTGAGGAACTCTATGTGGAGGCCCTTGAGAACTATCGTCAAGGGAAAGACAAGCAAGCCGTGGAATTATGGACAAAGGCCCTGAAAGTCGATCCCACCATGGTGAAGGCTCTCAAAGATCGCGGCCTCACCCAATATAAGATGGGACAGCACAAGAAGGCTGTCGAGGATTTTACGACCGCACTTGAGAAAGATCCGCTCAACGCCGAGCTTTATAGGATCAGGGCTGACTCTTATTACAGGCTGAAAGATGCGGAGAAGGCTCAGGCTGACTACAATAGGGCGATAGAACTCAATCCCAAGGACGCGATTGCCTACAATAACCGTGGGCTTGTCTATCATGAGATGAACAATTTGGACCAGGCGCTGCAAAACTACTCCAAGGCCATCTCTTTGGACCCTCACAACCCCACGTTCTTTGAGAACCGAG
>JAUPKT010000495.1 GCA_030837305.1 Thermodesulfobacteriota bacterium | reverse complement strand
GCATAGTATCCAGTGACCTGATATCCCCAGGACGCATCAAAAGGGTGCTCCATGATCGGCATGAGTTCGACATGGGTGAAACCATACTCCTTCATGTGCTTGACCAAAGTCGCCGCCATCTCGCGATATGTTGCCCATCGATTTCCTTCTTCAGGTATGCGCAGCCACGATCCCAGATGAACCTCGTAAATGTTCATGGCATTGGAAAAAGTGTCTCGCTTCGCTCTGTCTTCTATCCATAACCTGTCGCTCCACTCGTATGAGTCCACATTCCATACGCGCGTAGCCGTCTCAGGTCGCAGTTCCATGGAAAAAGCCATGGGGTCTGTCTTGATGCGCAAGTCGCCACCATGCGTTTTGATCTCGTACTTGTAAAGGTCTCCCTGTTGAACGCCTGGGACAAAGATCTCCCATATCCCGGTGCTTCCCATGGACCTCATGGGCGTTATTCTTCCATCCCACCGATTGAAATCCCCGATTACGCTGACGCGCCCTGCGTTGGGTGCCCATACGGCAAAAGCTGTGCCTTTGACACCTTCCATTTCTCTCTCGTGCGCGCCGAGTTTCTCGTAGAGCCGGTAATGCTTGCCCTCTGCAGCATAGTGCAAGTCCTGAGCCCCCAGAGTCGGCACAAAACGGTAAGGGACCTCCGTTTCCCATCGACTCTCGTCCGGGAATACAAAAAGGACGGTATATGCAAATGGAAGATGACAAGACGGCAACCACACGTAGAATAAACCTGATTTGTCCACCGCGGTCATGGCATGGCGCTTGCCCTGGAATAGGACAAAAGCCTTCGATGCATCAGGATGAAAAGCCCGCATGACGACCCCTGCTTTTCCTCCGATGGTTGCCGGATGACCTCCAAGCACACTGTGGGGGTCAGAATGTTCTACGCGGATAATACGTTCGATGTCTCTGGCTGTAATCCCAGATAAGAGAATGTCTGAATACATGGAATTTCTCTCTTGTTGTCACATTGTCATGAAGAGACGTCTGGTTGAGTACTGGCAGTGTCATCCCCGACTTGATCGGGGATCCATGATTTCTGGATTCCCGCTTTCGCGGGAATGACAGGTCGTGCCATGCACCGAATTCGTGATTACTTTCGAGAACCGGTATACGCCCTGGTTTCCGAAAGATCCCATGGAGCGAAAGCGGCTCTCAATTGTTTTCAAAAAATCCTGGTGGCGAAATGTTGTTCAGGCGCCTTGAGTTTTCCTGTCCGGATTAGTCACCCATCATGCGTCCAGTTTGTTGTATTCGGGAATGTTTTCCGGTCTCACATACAAGATGCGATGGCAGTTGGGGCAGATTATCAACTCTTCCTGCTTCAGCACTCGAATATTCAACTGGGGTGGAATAGCCATGTGACACGCCGTGCAGATCCCGTTGATCATCTCGGCGATGGCACTCCCCCTGGCTTTTTTGACCGTTATGTACCGCTTGAGGTAATCCTGTTCAATGGAGACCGTGATCTTATCTTTCTGAGAATTCAGTTTGGAAAGCAGTTTCTTCGCCTTGCTGCCAATCGTTTCAGCCTCAGATTTCTTTTTCACGAGGGTCTCTTCCAATTCATGATATTCTGACTCTTTTCGGTCAAGAACCTTTCTCAGGCCTTCCGCTTCGTTCATAAATGCAAGCACGCTCTCTTCTATCTCTCCAGCGACTTTCTTCCCGAGTTTAATTTCTCTGGACAAGGCATTAAATTCTTTTGTATTCTTTATCCCAAGAAGCCTGCGCTCGGACCGTTTGATCTTTTCCTGCTCCACGACAAGATCTTGCTCGCGTTTCTTCAAAGAATTCTCTGCCAATTCCAGTTTTTCCTTCAACTCTGAAACGTCCCGCCTAATAAGCACGAGACTGCGTGCGATCTCCTGTACTTCCATGGGAAGCCTCTCAAGATCCTTTTCATGGATATCAATCTCGTTGTCGATTTTCTGAAGTTGTTCCAACAATGCCAATTGCTCTTTCAACAGAGGGTCCTCCTCACTTATTGTCTAAAATCTTCCATTGAAGAAAGGGGTCTTTCTCTTCTTCACACTGAATGCACTCAACCTCGCCTTCCAGCTCACTCAAAGCCTCACAAAACGCTGTTGCCATCACCTGTGGGGACATCTTCTCCAGGTGAAAATGACCGCAGTCTATGATGGGTATCCCAGCCGATAAGGCCTCGATAGCAGCGTGGTACCGGACGTCGCCTGTTACCATGACATCGGCTCCCGATGAAACCGCTTGCGGCAAATAACTCATACCGCTTCCGGATACGCAAAATACCCGCTCCACAGGTTTATTTCGCGACCTGATCAGCCGTATGGTATTCACCTGAAATATCTCTGACAATCTCTCCGCAAAATTCTCGAGACTCACTGGGAACGGCAACAGGCCTACTCTGGCGCACCCTGCGTTATCAGGCACTCGCACCTCGCGCAGTTCCATCAGTCTCGCCAGATGGTCGTTGAGCCCTCCAGGTGCAGCATCAAAGTTGGTATGCAAACTCAGGATGTCTATGCCAAGGCGAGCTGCATGAACCAGGATGCGCGCCTGGTATTGAGTCGTCACTAAATTCGTTATGGGTTCGAGAAGTACCGGATGATGGGTTATGAGGAGAGTGCAGAGATTTTGCGACGCAAAGTCCAAGGTGCCGACCGATGGGTCGAGGCTGAACGCTATGCGCTCTATTGTCCTGCCAGGATCTCCGATCTGAATACCTACATTGTCCCAAGGTTCTGCAAGCTCAAAAGGGTAGAGTTTGTCTGCGATCTTAACCAGCTGACTCAGAAGCAGGCCGGCCAAGCCTAATCCCCTTTCCTGCAGAGCGGAATTGGGGGCGGTGGCCCCTCAAAAAACATCACGGGGAGCCTTGTGGTGCTCCCCGCGATGTTTCCGCAGGCAATTGTGTCTGTTTGAATTACACCCATGTTCAAGCTCGTCCAAAATGGTGGGCCCACCTGGATTCGAACCAGGGACCGACCGGTTATGAGCCGGGAGCTCTACCAGCTGAGCTATGGGCCCATTTCGATGTCGTAATTTTTGATTCTAGCTTTGCTCCCCCCAACTGTCAAGGGCCGATTAATTAATACGACAGCTCCGGTTTTGGTTTTACAGCTTCGATGATGGCAGAGGCTATGTAGTCCTCGACATTGCTTCCCGGAGCCCATTCGCGTATGAATTCTCGGCTCTCGTCCTTGGGCTCAACTCTTATCTTATCAAAGCCGGATTGGCGAAGCATGGTCTCCATTTCGGCTATTGTAACGGCACCCGCTATACAAGAGGAGTAAAAAGCCAAGTTGTTCCGAATGTCTTCAGGTAATGCTGCAGTAGCGATCACGTCTGAAATGGCCAGTCGTCCTCCAGGTCTTAAAACCCGAAACGCCTCGTGGAAAACTCTGTGCTTATCTGGCGAGAGATTTATTACGCAATTTGACATGATGATGTCCACACTCGAATCGGCCGCAGGCAAATTCTCGATTTCACCTAAACGAAATTCGACATTCAAGTATTTATTATTTCTAGCAAGTTCCCGTGCCTTAGCGACCATTTCCGGGGTCATGTCAACCCCAATCACGTAACCGGTTTCCCCTACCTGTCCGGCAGCCAAAAAACTATCAAATCCTGCCCCGCTTCCGAGATCTAGAACAGTCTCTCCTGGGCGCAAACCAGCTATTGCATGTGGATTTCCGCACCCAAGACCTAAATCTGAGCCCAATGGGACAGAATGAACATCATCTCCCGAATAGCCTATCTTCAATGATGAACTGTCTACAAATGTATCTGCTGGTCCGCCACAACATCCTGTGGGGGCGCATCCGCATCCCGCCCTTCCGTCCTTCGCAATTTGCCCATATCTTTCTCTTACCGACTTCCTTATCTCTGAATCCTGTAGGTCCTTCATTTTAGAATTCCTTTCCTTTCCCCTGGTGAGTGTCACACGTTTCACATCCCCACGTACTACGATGAGCTTTCTGCCCGAAGTCGCGTTGCTGAAAGACTTCTACGTTCGCAAGCCTTTTCTGTCAGAACAATGCTCTTCGTTAGTACAATCGTTCTCACGGATCCCTGTCAGCAGGTTGGCGACATCGCCTACCGTCTCCGGATCCACCTAACACAGCGTGTTTTTCCCCCTTCGTTCTGTCCGTATGAGGCCTGACTGCCGGAGTTCCCTGATGTGATGGGAAACCGTCGAAGGATCT
>JAUPKT010000494.1 GCA_030837305.1 Thermodesulfobacteriota bacterium | reverse complement strand
TGCCCAGGGATTTGGATATATCTGCGGCATGGGCTCCCCGACCTCCAAGTCTACTCACAAGCCCGGTAGGCACGGGGAGAGAAAAAATCTCCTCCATGATCTCCTCGGGAATAGGGTCGTTCACCACAAAGACAAATCCGTCAAGTTTGTGCAATTCGGGTAGGCTCTCATTCATGGAGTCTATAATGGACTGGGCCTTGTTTATATGGCGAAAAGGGGCAATTTGATTACGGTCGGTCACCATGATGCCACGAAAGATTTTGCCCGATATTCCTGTACCCTGGGCAATGACGTTGTAACCGAAAGCTTTGAGCGATGGTATACGCTCCTTTCGCTCCCTATCTTTCCTGATTTGAAGGATAAAAACTTTACCCTTTTCTATGGTGTATTCCAATCTTGTATCAAGGTGGAGCCTTTCTGATGTCCTGAAAAGGATCGATGACAACTCCTTCCATCCGGCAGGCATTTGACTGGCAAGGCAGTCCCTCGTCTTCCATGGATCGTAAACGGGCATGGTCATTACCTTACCGTCCACAACATCTGTTCCCTGATCTCCCTGGGCAAAATCGCCCCTGAGATCCATGGTATGAGGATTGTAAGAAACCACACCGGTGCCCGATGATGTTAATTCCATGTTTCCATACACCATGGCCTGAATGATTGCCGGCGTGCGCCAATTTCCGTCGATACCCGCTGCTTCCCGATATTTGATCGCCGCTCGTCCTTCAAAGGAATGAAGAACCGCTACGGCGCAATGGAGAAGAACTTCAAGAAAATCGCCATTATCCAGCATCTCCACTGCCTTTGGCGCCAACTCAGCCACCCTTCGCTTGTAATCGAATGCAAGACTCTTCATCTGATCGGCAGTCATGAGTGCCTTTCGAACCACTTGAAAACGTATCTTCCGCTCGTCCATGATTTCTTGGAATTCATCCCGATCAATGCCGAAGACCGACTGGCCAAATTCCTGCAAGAAACGTCGGTAACAGTCATAAGCAAACCACACCCCAACTCGTTCTGATAGGATCTGAGCAATTTCATCATTGATGCCGACGTTGGTTATGGTGGTCATCATTCCCGGCATGCTGACCCGTGCCCCCGATCGTACGGAAAAAAGACCGGGATTCGCAACATCACCCAGATGCCGTCCCCATGCTTTACCCAATCGGTCCATGGCTTCAGCCAGACCGCTCCGGAATTCACCATCAGCAGTCATCACGTCAAGTTCTCCTACCGGCTGGTCGGTCGTGATGACGAAAAAGGGCGGGGTATTTTCTGCAAAGTGAAGCAAAGATGCCTTCTGCCCTATTTTGCACGGGGACACTTCACCGTCTCCAGGAAAGTGGAAAGGTATCAATGGCTTGGTTGACACAGGTCCGCTTACCACGGTCCTGCCGGATTCCGCCAGCCGCTGACTCAAGAACAACTCCACTTTCTCGGAGAACGTCTCCAATACCCTCAGATTCCCGTCTCGGGCCTGTAAGTCGGATATGTAGAGTGTCTTCAGATAATTCTTGAAAAAGTCAGTCTCCGGCAACTCTTTCAATGTGGTCAAATCCCGTAGCTTGCGGGGCAGTTTCTCCATGGGACAGTGCGACAGGAAATGATCAAAAGGTACTTCAAACCAGGCCCTATATTGGGAATGAATGTCGTCCAATTCCTTCCTAATCATTTTCAGAAGATCTCGTACCTTGTCAAAAGTGAGGCCGAGTTCACCGGCCTGTCTGAGATCCCTCGAGGCCTGACGCAAGTAATAACTGGAGTGTCCGTTTACCGATATTCCCGTCACAAGATAATCCAGAAAGGTGAGGGCATTGGGCAGGTTTTCCAAGGTGATCTTATCAAAGTGCGTATTGTTGATGCTGGTGGCCAGCGTTTCCTGCAATGCCTCCTGAAGCAAATCCTTGTTGAAAGCCTCGAATCGTTCTTCCAAATACATTGCCTTTTGTGCATAGGCATGACCGGCCTTCTTTGCCCGTAATATGACGGGAGTGCCTGGGCTATCTCTCCTGATTCGGTCCAACTCCGATGCCCAACCCTCGGCACCTTCCGTCAAAGCAACAAGTGCAGGCAGATCCTCTCTGATGTCGGGAGTGAGAAATCTCTTCTTTACCTGTCGTCGCTGTTCCACGACCCCCTCCAACCGCTCCATGTCCCGTGTCTCATTGGGGGTCGAAAGTGACTCTCGATTAATAAAGTACTTGTCGTGCAGTCCTTTCACCAAGTCGATCATATCCAATGCGACCCTCCGCGAGAATTCCGGCCACCGCTCGTCGTGTCGATATTTTTCGGTCTCGATACCAAAAAGCTCATTCATTCCACTCTTGGAAAACGGATCTATCCCGTGTTCATCAAATACGGCAGCACAGATAGTCTTTATCGACTCTGCTTCCTCGGGTGAGCACCACCGAGTCATTTCCAAATAGGGCATTGACTCAGGAGGCATCCACTCAGAGATGTGCTCGCGATTCCCCGTAATAAAATACCGTATAATCCCCTCGGAAAAGAGAAGGTTTTCCACACTGCCACGCCAATGAATGTCGCCACGTAATTTCCCCAGAAAATTGCCTATGGGTTTGATGCCCCGGTTGGCAAGCTCTTTGGCTAAACCTGCCGCGGTCAGACGGAGCGTATCCAAGGGACCGATCTCCTTGAAGGAATAGGGGATTGCCTTAATAAGTGAGCGGATGAGGAAATGGGTGATACCGGAATTCGCCCTCAGGAGCCTGGATATGCCCACCTGTATCAAATCCTCGTCACAGAGTCTCGTTCCGCCTATCTCAATTTGTACGATGAGATACGGGATCAGCCGGTGCATGACACGCGGGTTGGATGCAATCATGGAGATAAGACTCTTGATGTGCTGGACGTGCCCCTCGTTCGTACCCGTATCTTCCGCAAGCACGATGGGCTCCCCCGTGTCGTCGTCCTCAAGGGTAAACCTCTTCTCAGGAGGCCGAATGAGAGGCCTCTGCACCAAGTGATCAATAAGTTCTTCCGCCATCAAGAAATAGCCGGCCTTCCCGAATGTTACCCCCAACGACTCCAATGCTCTCAACGCAGAAAGCGTGACATCGTTGTTATCGGATGCGTATGCCCGGGACAGGAAAAGCTCGGCCAAATTGTTTACGAGATCGCGAGAGGCTTTCTTACGCGTCTTTTCGAGAC
>JAUPKT010000493.1 GCA_030837305.1 Thermodesulfobacteriota bacterium | reverse complement strand
TCTTAGAACTTTTCGAAAAGTGCGGTACCGAGGGAGAGCCGAATTGCAAGTGATTGGGCAAAACATTCCACGCAGAGGAAGTCTCGAGAAAATTCTTGGCACGGCTCGTTTTGCTGCGGATTTAGCTTCGCGGGACATGGTGACACTGATGATCTTACGGAGCGACCGACACCACGCGCTCATAAAACAAGTGGATGTCTCAGACGCTCACCGTGTTCCAGGGTGCTTGCGAGTATTTACCCACGAGGATATTCCGGGATCCAACAGACTTGGAATCATAACAAAAGATCAGCATTTGTTAGCTGAAGATAAAGTAAGATGCATTGGGGACCCAGTCTGTCTCGTCGCAGCCGAGAGTCCGGAAGCGGCCGAGAGAGCCCTGAAGGCCGTAAGAGTGGTTTATGAGGATCTCCAACCGGTGTTTGATCCCGAGGCAGCCTTACGCAGCGGTGCCCCGAAAATTCATTCCGGAGGGAATCTCCTGGGAAGGAGAGTTGTGCGGAGAGGAAGCCCGGAAAGGGCGTTTAAGCATGCTCCTATCATCGTTGAGAGAGTTTATGAAACCCATCACTTGGAACACGCGTACTTGGAGCCGGATGCAGGTGTAGCCTATGTGGACGAAAAAGGCGCTTTGGTGATTGTGGCATCTACCCAAAACCCACACTATGATAGAAAGGAAGTGGCAGACCTTTTAGGCATCGAAGAGACTCGAGTTCGCGTCATTCAAGCTGTCACTGGGGGTGGATTTGGATCCAAACTCGATCTCAGCGTTCAGGGTTATGTGGGTCTGGCCACATTTCTTCTCGGAAAACCATCCGTAATGGTCTACTCTCGTGAGGAGGCCTTTGTGGCCACTGCAAAGAGACATCCTCTGAAAATCTATTACAAGACCGGAGCAGACCGTGAAGGAAGACTCAGTGCAGTCGACGTGAAGATTATGGGTGACACAGGGGCTTATGCGTCGTATGGCATGGCGGTGGTCTCACGGACCGCAGTACACGCTACCGGTCCCTATGAAGTGCCTAATGTGAATATTGAGTCGATCTTTGCATACACCAATAATCCCATATCCGGAGCTATGCGGGGTTTTGGCGTTCCCCAGATAGCGTTTGCCCACGAGTCTCAAATGGATCTCCTGGCGGATCTTCTCAAGCTTGATCCCATTGAGATAAGAAAGCGAAATTGTTTGAGGATAGGTTCGCTAACGGCCACGGGTCAAGAATTGGAAGCCTCGGTGGGTATTGGAGCCACCCTTGAAGCAATTACACCACATTATAGGCAAGCTGTAATGAAGAGACGGAAATGTTTGCCTCACAAGAGGCGAGGTGTGGGGACAGCCTCAATGATGTACGGTATCGGAAACACGGGGATACAGAACCCGTCCACAGCCCAAGTCGAGTTGGACTTGGAGGGTAAGGTAACGTTATTCACTGGTGCAGCGGACATTGGACAGGGATCTTCTACAGTGCTGGCCCAAATCGCGGCAGAAGTCCTTGGCATTGAACCGGACGCTGTGAATCTCGTGGCGGCAGATACCCTTTCGACCACATCGGCAGGGGCCACCTCTGCGAGTAGACAGACATACATTTCCGGTAACGCAGTTCGGGAAGCTGCGGAAAAATTGAGGGACGTCCTCCTGACACAAGCCTCCAGCATCTTGAAGTCAGACCGGAGAGACTTGATCATAGAGGATGGCATCGTCAGATGTCAGGATGAACCTCATAAATTAGTTTCTTTGGAGAGACTTGCCCACTATTCTGCCAAGACGGGTATTCCCCTGAAGTGGCAAGGTTATTTTGATCCGGCAACGACCCCGTTGGATGCCGACACGGGACAGGGGATACCGTACGCAACATACGCATATGCCTCGCATATGGCAGAAGTAGAGGTGGATGTTCTGACGGGTGAAGTGGATGTTCTGAGAGTTGTTGCCGCTCACGACGTGGGAAGAGCCATCAACCCGGAAAACGTCCGGGGACAAGTTTTGGGAGGAGTAGCCATGGGAGTGGGTTTCGCGCTGATGGAAGAGTTTGTCCCTCAGCAGACTGAATCCCTGAAGGACTATCATATCCCCACGTTCTCAGACATGCCCGATGTTGAATGCATCATCATTGAAGATAACGAACCGACAGGTCCGTTTGGAGCCAAGGGAGTGGGAGAGCCCGCTTTAATCCCTACGGCTCCTGCCGTCCTCAATGCAATGGCTGATGCCCTAGGAAATAGAATTTACACGCTTCCCGCAAGCCTGGAGTTAGTGCTCAAGGCTGCGACAGCCTCTCGAAATTGTGGCGATGAACAGGCCACGAAGGAGGACAACCCATCGTTATGACCAGGACTCTTTTGACTAACATCGGTACAATCGTGAGCGGAGATCTCTCGAATCCTATTCTCGCTGCCGACTCTCTCTATGTGCGAGACGGCATAATAAATCGGGTGGGAAGAATTCAAGAACTCGGAGGCCTGCCCACGGACAGTGTCATCGACGTCAATGGATCTACCATTGTTCCTGGATTGATTGATTCCCATTGCCACGTGGTGTTCGGCGACTACACCCCGCGTCAGAATCAAATCGGTTTTATTGACAGCGAAGTTCATGGCGGCGTTACCTCGATTATTTCCGCAGGAGAAGTACACCTGCCTGGTAGGCCAAAAGATCCGGCAGGTACAAAGGCGCTTGCGATCCTGGCGGCAAAAGCCTTCCAAAGCTTTCGACCAGGTGGGGCAAAGGTTCTCGGAGGCGCTGTAATATTAGAGAAGGGTTTAACAGAGTCGGATTTCGAAGAAATGGCTCGGGAGGGTGTGCGCCTTGTTGGGGAAATTGGGTTAGGATCCGTCAAATCACCTGAGGATGCAGCTCCTATGGTTCAGTGGGCGAAGAAGAACGGAATGACGGTTCTCATGCACACTGGAGGTACCTCTATACCGGGGAGTGATACGGTAACGGCTGATCAGGTTATTGCCACAAACCCTCACGTTGCGTGCCACGTGAATGGTGGTCCCACTGCGGTAGCCCCATCTGAGATCGAGAAACTGATAGGGCAGACGAATTATGCTATCGAGATCGTGCATTGCGGCAATCCGAAAGCCATGATACTTGCTCTCGAACTCGGTTTGAAACAGAACGCTTTGGGTAGATTCATCATCGGAAACGATGCACCGTCGGGGACCGGCGTGATACCGTTGGGAATATTGCGAGTTATTGCTATGGCTGCGTCTCTCACCGAGGTGTCGGCAGCCCAGGCAATTTGCATGGCCACCGGCAACACAGCTCGAATATTCGGGCTCCAAACGGGTTTTATTCGGGAGGGGTTGCCCGCAGATCTCGTGGCCATGGACACCCCCATGGGTTCGGTAGGCTTCGACGCTCTGAGTGCCATCGAAGCGGGGGACGTGCCCGGCATATCCATGGTAATGATCGACGGTAAGATTCACGTTTGGACAAGTCGGAATACCCCGCCCGCGAAGAGAAAGGCTAAGGCTGTGGACAATCTGTCCGGAAATTGAGCCTTCTTCCTGGATGACAGATGAAGATCTCTCCTGACAAATGTAAAGGTTGCGGACACTGTGTTTCCGTGTGCCCTCAGAATGCAATAGCTGTTGTAAAGAAAAAGGCGTCTATTACGGATGCCTGTTGTGAATGCAGGGCATGTATGCGGGTCTGTCCGGAGCAGGCTTTTCTGCCGGATGAGAGTTGGGCTGAAGGTGCTGTTGCGTGTGAAGCCTGTCCCGTAAGATGTCGGATAAAAGAAGACTTTGTTGGAGCCTGCCAGCGATTTGTGAACAGATCGGGCAAGCTTGAGAGAACAGTTCCTCTGTTGAGTTTCGAAGATGTTAAACGGATTGTAGGTCCTGACTGGCAGCCTTACATTCGTCAGCCGATCATTACGGGAGTGGGAGCCGGCACTACCTATCCGGATTGCAAACCTGCCCCCAATATTGTCCAGAGGACCGTCAGCGGGGTGGATGTCGTAACGGTCGTTACGGAAGCGCCTCTGAGTTATTCGGGAATCAAACTGAAGATCGATACCGATTTGTGCCTTGGG
>JAUPKT010000492.1 GCA_030837305.1 Thermodesulfobacteriota bacterium | reverse complement strand
GTATCTCGTCAAGCACAACGAGTTCAAATTTGAAATCGGCCAGCATTTCAATGTCTCTGAGGGCTATACCGTACGAGGTGATGATCAGTGTGTGTTCATGAAATGCTTCTTCGAATATTCGATCAGTGCCATGATAGATATAGGGATTCAAGAAAGAACAGTAGGAGAGAACTTTGTCTTTCCAATGACTTAGCACCGACGTGGGACATACTACCAGGAATTTTGTGTTGGGACTCCAATTTTTGTCATTCTTGATGATGCCGGTCATAAGGGCCATTATCTGGTGGGTCTTACCAAGCCCCATGTCATCGCAAAGCAGTCCTGAGAATCCATTTTGATACAAGAACCAGAGCCAGCCATACCCATTCTTTTGATACGTCCTTAGTTTACCCCCCATGGCCTTCAGCGATGGCATTTGGGTCGGTGGTTTGAGCCTTTCAAGGGTTTCGAACGAGTTTCTCAGCTTGACTGAAGCAAATTTTTTTTCAAGCCGATCATGCAAGGCGATGAAACGGAGATATTCTTTACGGCCGATTTGTAGCACATTCCCATCGGATACGGCTCCCTCATCCAAGGCGTCAACCCACGAAAACTCCGCAGAGCCCGTGTCCACCCATTTCTCACCTCGGACGAGGAACTTTTTGCCGCTTTTCTTGGCATCGTAGATATCCCTGAGCGATAGCCCAAAATCACCGAAGTCATACGTTATGTTGAGATTGAGGATCTCGCCGTTAATTCCTTTGTGATCTACGGTTACCGTGCGATATTTTTCAACAGTCTTTCTCCCCAAGAGCGCATCATCAACAAGAATCCCTGGTTCGTTCCTTAGGATGTCTCCGTGTTGTTCCAGGAACGAGGTTATCTGGTCCGGAGCCACCGTGATAATCTTTTGGGGGGAGAAGTATTCCGTCGGAAGACCTCCAGTTCCTTGGACAGCTATTCGAAAGAACCCCCAATCCGGGAAAAAGTAATAGGATCCAAATAGCTGATGTTCGAGATCCGGTCTTTTCAGATAAGCCTGATGGGATTCGGCATCAGGATCAGGATTTTCAACAATGGGGGTAATCCGAAGGGAGGAGTCTTCCTGGAGATCGATTCGATATCCTGTTTTGAGGGCATTGGTATTGATCAGTAAGTCGTCTCCGAGGGCTCCCTTCTTTTCTCCGAGTTCGATTATGGAACCGATGTGGGTTCTCGGAGGTGCCAGCCTGAGAATTACAGAACCCTCTTGATCAAGGCCTTCTACAATAAGGCCTTCTTTGTGCTCCAGGAATCTAAAGTTAAAATCTTGTTTGGTCCTGCCGGAGGCAAGAAATCCCACTTTGGCAATGCGGTGCCAAATGCTGTCCTCATACTGTTGTCGGTTTGATTTGACACCTTTCCTATTAATTTCATCTTCCGAAACGGAAAAGTTCCATGGTCTCCGCCGCAGAGACGGCACATTACAGTCCTTGAGCTTGCGGCCGTAGATGCTCTTGAATACGCCGGGATCGATATCCCGGCAGATAATTTCGAAGAATTCGTGAAGATGTTCTTCGACGAGACAGGCTCCCGGCATGAATGCAAGAATGTCATTCTTATTTCTATCGCTGAAGGTTATCCGTAGACTTTCATCTCCGTGATTTACGTATGCCCGGAACCCGAGAATGGAATCCCCGAAGTTCTTGTAACCGTACCAACTCATCTCGTACCAGAAACCGGCCTGAAAATCATCGCACATGCTTCGGAGTTTTCCGGTCTCTGGATCTGGTCTCAAAATGTATCTGATGAACGTGACTATATGGTGGCAGTACGTTCTAGTTGATGATCTGAAGCAGCCACAGGTAGCTCGCGAGAGGAGTTTGGTGGCGGGATCCAGCGTAAGGTGCACATTGACGGATTTACCGGAAGAATCTGATACAAGTCCGAAATAGGCGTCTCGCCCGAAATTTATATGTGAAATTCGCGAAGCCTCGGCGAGCTGGAGTCCCCGAGCTAAAATTTCATCGTTAAATTGATTTGTTATCTCAGAAGGGAGATCAGAGATTTGATTTGTATTGGAAGTGTTTTTTCTAAATTGTATGACTTTTCCAAACACTTAAATCTCCAATGCCCAAGCGTGCGACCTATAGTCCACGGCGGCTGGATACCACAACATTTTGGGGATGTCAACATTAAAAAACGGATTTATATATTGTATCCAATTAATATTTAATAATAAATTTATTTGTGATTTATTTACTCTTTGGTAAATCAAGATGTAGTTGCACAGACTCTCGCGAAATCAACTCAATAATGGTGAAGAATTGCCTATGATACGACGTCATTTCCCTGCCGACATCGACTTGCCGGAGAGTGCCATTAATCCTTTTGACGAGATATCATTGTTGATACTATTCCCTGGAGCGTGTAAATTGCATCGGGTTGTTGGGATCTCAGGAGTTCCTTTGGAAAGCTCCTGCTTTCATGTGAACCTTTCTTGGAGAAACTTTTTATGAAGAAAAAGATTCTCGGAGCAATAATCATAGTGTGCCTCGCAACGTTGGCGTGTGTGGTCTGGTATCAGCGGGAGAAGCAGAGAAATTCCGCTTTGGGCGTATTTGTCAGCGGGAATATTGAGGCCACTGAAGTGGATCTTTCATTTCGCATAGCGGGGCAGATAAAGACACGGCTTGTGGACGAGGGTGACAGGGTTGAAGACCGTCAAGTAGTTGCCACTCTGGATACGGATACGCTCCTGTCACTAAGGGGAGCAGCGCAGGCTGAGATTGACACTGCGCGAGCAGTGCTCGACGAACTTGAAGAAGGGTTTCGAAAAGAGGAGATAGACATGGCCCGGGCGCAGCTCAAAGTTGCCGAGAGTAAGTTCAACAATGCCAAAGCAGAATACGAGAGATACTTGCCCCTCATTAAGGAAGGGGCCATCTCGCCGTCCACGTTTGACGTTCGAGAGACCGCCTTGCGGGTCGCAACAGAGGAATACAACAACGCTCGCCATGGGTTGTTGAAGCTTGAGACAGGTGCACGGGAACAACAGGTGCGTGCTGCAAGGGCTAAATGGGAACGGGCGAAGTGGGAACTTAACCGGATAGAGCTGGATCTTGAGCATTCCGTTCTAAGGAGCCCCGTTACCGGAGTGGTTCTTGTCAAGGCCGGAGAAGTAGGAGAGGTAGTCTTACCGGGCGCTACCGTCCTGACGGTAGCAGCGATTGACGAGGTATGGTTGCGGGGTTATGTGAGTGAAAAGGATCTCGGAAAAGTAAAATTGCGCCAGGGCGCCAAGATAACTACTGATACGTTTCCCAACAAGATTTATGAGGGCCGCGTGACGTACATCAGTTCCAGGGCGGAATTTACCCCCAAGAATGTGCAGACTAAGGAGGAAAGGATCAAACAGGTTTACCGAGTAAAGATTACGATTCCAAATCCTCATCAAGAACTTAAGATAGGGATGCCAGCGGAGGGTTACATCGTGACCGAAGAGTCTGGTGACACGCCGGCATCGAGGTAGTAATCGTATCATAGTCATGCAATCCCAAAGTGATTTATTGGTCGTATCTACACAAAATCTGTCAAAACATTTCGACCGTGTACAGGCAGTCTCCAATTTGAACTTTTCAGTTCAACGGGGGGAACTCTTTGGTCTTGTTGGGCCTGACGGCGCCGGCAAAACCACGACAATAAGGATTCTTGCGGGCATATTGGAACCCACATCGGGTGATGCATGGATAGATGGGATTTCGGTTCGGGACCAGCCGGAGAAACTTAAGGAGCATATTGCGTATATGCCCCAACGATTTGGTTTGTATCAAGACCTGACCGTCATCGAGAACCTGCTTTTTTATGCCGATCTTTTCCGAGTCCCCAAGAGGGAGAGGGATCCTCGCATCCAACAGTTGTTCGGCTTTAGTCGTTTAGGCCCTTTCAAGGATCGCTTGGCAGGGGCTCTTTCAGGGGGCATGAAACAGAAATTGGGGCTGGCTTGTGCTTTAATCCACTCCCCGCGACTGCTCTTGTTGGACGAACCCACCAATGGGGTCGACCCAGTGTCAAGACGGGATTTCTGGAAAATACTCTACGAACTCCTCAAGCAAGGGATCTCAATATTAGTTTCCACTGCGTATTTAGACGAAGCCGAGAGAACGCACCGCGTAGCGTTTATGCATCAGGGTCAGATCATTCAGCTCGGGGCTCCCCACGAACTGAAGGGCTTGGTGCCGGGATACATGGTAGAATTGGTGCCGGAAAACATGGGACTTGCAAAGGAATTGTTGTCAGACATGACTGAGGTGATCGATGTCAATGTGTTTGGAGACGGTTTCCATGT
>JAUPKT010000491.1 GCA_030837305.1 Thermodesulfobacteriota bacterium | reverse complement strand
CCCTTGCCGAAAAATACTGCGCGAGTGCGGACGACGGCTATCTGGATGGAGTGGCACTGAACTTACATTCCTTTTACTCCGCCATCGAGAAGATATTCGAAGACATTTCAAGGTCTATGGAAGACGAGACAGCTGCTTTATGAATTTCGAGGTTTCCGACATGTTGTCCGAAACGTTTATTCGTTTAATCTGGATGCTCAGCGAGTCATAGACCTTGCCAGGAAAGCTGTCGAATGTGCTGCGGATGTCGTGCGTGATCTCCAAGTGTTTAAAGATTTCGTGGTCAGTCTCAGCAAGTCGACTCATCTATAAGATATTGTTTGAATTGGTCAAATCCACGCAGATTTGATAACGAGAATCTCATGGCCCACTGCATCCCAACCGGAAGACCGAGTACTTGTAAAGGGCTCCCAATGCTCGAACTGCCCTCTCGGGGCTCGGGAGGATCGGTAACCCTCGGTCCTGCAATTCGCAGATGAATGATTCCGAGCGATCGTAGAAACTTCCCCCCACCAGAGGCTTGCCATATTCGCGTCCCAAAGAACTTACGACCTGGGCCTGAGCCGAGACGTACTGTCGCGCAACCTCTTCAGGATCTGCAGAATCGCCCATCATGGCTCTTATCACGGAGTCAATAACCCTCTTGTGTGCCATCAAGAAATACATGAAAACGCAATCGACCCCGTCGTCCTGCAAGAGGATCCTCGGCATAGCATCAAAATAATCCTGATGATTGCGGGCAAAGGTCATGTCCACAGGATTGGCAAGACTGGCAGTGTGTGGCAACAAGTCACGCAATGCCCTCTTCGTGTCGTCAGAGAATGATGCAAGCCGAAGGCCGCTTCTCTCAGCCGCATCTGCGGCGGCAGCTCCTGGGCCGCCGCTGTTGGTGAAAACAGCGATCCTGTTCCCCCGTGGGAGGGGTTGACTTCCCAAGACCCAGCAAAAATCAAAGAGTTCCTCAATGGAACCGGCGCGAATGACGCCGCTCTGTGCAAATATCCCATTATAGAGTTCATCCGGCCCGGCCATGGCCCCCGTATGAGATAGACCTGCCTGCTTTCCGGCGCTTGATCCGCCCACGTAGTAGGCCACGATTGGTTTTTTTCGAGATACCTCTCTGGCTATTCGGGCAAATTCTCGTCCCCTCCTGATTCCCTCCACGTAGAGCCCGATAACCTTGGTCGATGGGCAGTTCCCAAGATATTCCAGACAGTCTGTGATGTCTGTGACGGCCTCGTTTCCCACACTCAGTCCTTGGCTGAACCCCAATCCGAATCTCTTGAGATGGACAAACACCTGTGTAACAAAGCTCCCACTCTGGGATACCATGCCGATGAAACCAGGGCCTGATTCATAGGGATAAAAAGTAGTATTCAGCTTATGGCGGGGGTTGACGGCCCCAATGCAGTTAGGACCAAGGAAACGTATCCCATATCGGCGAGCTATTTCTACGATCTGCTGCTGAAGCAGTCTGCCGTCAGACCCGATCTCGGCAAATCCCGCCGACACAATGATGGCCGCAGAAATTCCGGCTTTGCCGCAATCCTCGAGAATTTCCGGCACGACCTTTGTGGGAATAACAAGAACGGCAAGCCCCACAGGACCCGGAACATCGCTAACCCGTGCGTATGCCGGTAAACCGAGAACCTCTTTTTCGGTAGGATGTATGGGATAGACCGGCCCTGGGAATCCCATGGCCAAGAGTGATCCCAACTGTACGCTGCCCATGGCCATGGGATTATTTGATGCTCCCCAAAAGGCGATACTTTGTGGATGCATGATATTGTAGAGCGGGTGCTCTTCAAAACCCGACATATCTCTTTGCCTCCCCGTGCCGGACGATCCCACGGTCCTTTGGGCCGGCCTTTTTGTGGCATGAAACTATCATGAACTGTTTAAGCAGGAGTTCTTCAATGGGATGTTTGGTCCACTTGAGACCATAACGTGATCTCTGATGCCTGCTACTGGTCCCAACGCGCGGATCGTCCAAGAATGGGCGGCCATCCTCATCCCATATCACGACTCAAAGTAACTTTTTATGCTATCATAACCGTCCGTATGAATACCAGTGCCGGGAGAATAGTTCATCAAAGATGGTCGTAAAATTGCCGGTAGAAAATCTGCATAGTCGCGATGAATCTTGGACGAAGATACAGTCGGAATGTTACATCCAGGTTGAAAAACCTTCTCGATATCTGGGGGAAGAAATCAACTCCATCTGGAAGGAGCCTTCCTCAGTAAGCTTTCGTATGGCCCTCGGATTTCCTGATGTCTATGAGATTGGAATGTCGCATCTGGGGCTCAAAATATTGTACGACGTGATAAACGCGCGTGACGGGTTGTATGCCGAGAGAGTGTTTGCCCCCTGGCCGGATATGGAAAGAGTCATGAGGGAAAACATGATCCCCTTGAAAACGCTCGAAAGCAAAACACCTCTACGGAATCTTGATCTGATCGGATTTTCGCTTCAATACGAATTGTGTGCGACCACAGTTCTCCAAATGCTGGATCTGGGCGGCATTCCTTTGCGCTCAGAAGTGCGATCCGACGACGATCCCCTTGTGATAGCCGGAGGACCGGTGAGTCTCAATCCAAATCCTCTATCGGCCTTTATTGATGCTTTTGTTATGGGAGATGGGGAAGAGGTGATACTGGAGGTGGCGTCCCAATGCATGCAGTCCAAGGCGAAAAGAGAATCCCGCAGAGAGCTTCTTGAACGACTGAAAGCCCTTGAGGGCGTTTTCATCCCACTACTTCACCGACAAGGCGATGTAATCAAGAAGAGAGTTGTTGCGGACCTCGATAATGCGCACTTTCCAACCGAGATCATTGTGCCTTTTGCCGAGACTGTTCACGACAGGGTAGGGGTGGAAGTAGCACGAGGCTGTACCAGAGGATGTCGTTTTTGTCAGGCCGGTATGGTGTACAGACCTGTCAGAGAGCGCTCCCAGTCTACAGTCACCCGTCTTGTGAAGCAGTCCCTGGGTTCAACCGGCTACGACGAAGTTGCTCTGCTCTCGCTGTCTACAGGGGACTACTCAGGCATCTCTCCCCTGATCAAGAAGCTGAACGAAGAACTTGCGCCTGAAATGACTGCAATCTCTCTCCCATCCCTCAGGACCGACACGTTTGATGCCCAGATGGCTGAAGAAATACGAAAGGTACGAAAGACCGGATTCACGTTGGCCCCTGAAGCAGGCTCAGACCGCCTTCGCAGAATCATCAACAAGGGCAATAGTGAAGAAGATTTGGAATATGCATTGACAAAGGCCTTTGAATACGGTTGGACCGCAGTCAAGCTCTATTTCATGATTGGATTACCTCTGGAAACCGATGCTGATCTCGACGGAATCGTTAAACTTTTGCGAAAAGCTGAGAAACTCTCTAAAGGAAAGAAAATAACCGCCGCCATCTCTTGTTTTGTGCCGAAGGCTCACACCCCCTTTCAATGGGCTGAACAGATCGGTTTGAATGAGCTGGAAC
>JAUPKT010000490.1 GCA_030837305.1 Thermodesulfobacteriota bacterium | reverse complement strand
GGCCTGGAACTTGTCGTTCTCAAGGAACCATATCCTCAAGAGCGATTGCTCAAGCGCATTTCGTCTAAGCTTAAAGACTTGCCCGCAATCATCGTGCCCGCAGAGATAGTATTAGACATTGACGTGAAGGGACTCATCGACTTTCAGAAGGCGGGTAACGATCAGTGCGTGAAAGTGTACCGACGAAACCAGCTTGAAATGGTTGGTGCTTTTCAATCGTCGACACCAAGCTTCAGGAGAAAGCTGCTCTCTCACCCGGAATATACGGGGATTATGGTCACGAACGGAGATCCCGTTCCAGAGGGTAGAACCGCGGGATACCTGTGTGAAGGCAACTTCATGAAAATAGACACCCCATTCGCTCTGTGGGCGGCCAATATGGCGGGCCTGGCTCGCAGCTTCTCGAGCCTGGCAAAACAAGGACGCAGCACATCCGATACCGATGTGGTGGTGGGCCACCACTTTCACAGAGGCACCGATACCCTTCTCGCCGGTCCAACGCTCATCGGACATCATGTGCGAATCAATACACGAGCGTCTCTTGAAGGCTGGAGCGTTGTAGGAAACGGCGTTTTTATTGATAAGGGCGCTCAAGTTGCCAGGAGTGTCATCTCCAAGAACACCTACGTAGGCGTGGATGTCACGGTTGAGGATTCCATTGTTTCTGGAAAACTCTTCTATAACTTGGAGGTGGGACAGTGGGTCCAGGTCGCTGATTCATTCATCCTCTCGGACACGAGGGATAACGAGGTAATTTCTCTGCTCGAAGCCGTCTGGCACCGTGCGGGGGCCGTTTGTTGTCTCGTTCTGTTCATGCCGTTTATCATAGCCGGGGCCTTGCTGAGAAAAATACGAGGAAAAGATTTTTTTCAAATCCGTCAAGTCGCACTCACAAGAGCATCTTTTACATCAGCTTATGCAATAAAGAAGCGCACGATTAACCTCCTCTCCTTTGGCAACTGGGAGTCATTCATAGGGCGTTTACCCGGCCTCCTGAATGTGGTTATGGGGCAAATCCGGCTCGTAGGAGTGAGGCCACTGGAACTACCATGCGGAAAGCTTTACGAGGAAGAATGGACTCGCCTTCGGGAGGATGCCCCTTGTGGGCTTTTCACCCCGGTGGATGCTGAGTCCCTCCATTTTGGGGGAGAAGAAGCCAAGATTGTTGCAGAAAATTATTATGCGGCCACGCGCTCGTTTCGCGCTGATGTGAAAATGTTTTTTGTCAGTGGAATAAAACTGCTACAATTAACCGTGACGTCGGCAGCGAAAAAAATGTTTGGAGGAAAAGAGGATAGTGAGAAACTGGCCAAAGGTTAAGACGGTGGATCGAGCCACTTTTCGAATGCCCTTAATATCTGTATTGTCTTTTCGGATTTCAGCAATTCCACCCGTTCGTTCTTGTTTTCTGAGACGTTCATCGATTCTTTAGAGAGAGCCGGCATCATGAAAGTCGAAAAAATCCATGACGTAACTATTATCAGCGCTGATGAACGCCTCGATGCCGGTATGTCACCGAAACTTAAATCTGTTGTAAAGGAACTCGCCCAAGAAACCGGCATCAAGCTGGTCATTGACCTCGGGAATGTGCGTCTCATTGACAGTTCAGGCTGTGGAGAACTGGTAGCAGCCCTCAAGACCGTCTCGAAGAATCATGGCGACATGAAGATTGCCCGGCCGACTTCCCAAGCGAGTGCTCTCATCCAGCTCACTGGATTGCATCGAGTATTGGACATTCATGATACGCTGGAAAGCGCTCTCAACTCATTTGGCCCCTCCTGACGAACACAGAATTACTTTTCATGCGTGAATGACTGGCATTGTTGGGAAACTTAGGCTATACTTTTTTGTACGGGCCGGAATGTCTCAAACTGTCTCGTCCCACCACGTGTGCGCCCGTAGCTCAGTTGGATAGAGCAACGGACTTCTAATCCGTAGGTCACAGGTTCGAATCCTGTCGGGCGTGCCAATAAAGTGTAAAGATAGCAGTCTGTCAATGCTAATCGAGCCGATTATCTTTTAATCGGACCAAAGAACCATCAGTGCCGCGCAATTTGATTATCTTCGTGGGTATCCCTGACTCACACGGGACGCCGGTCTGGCACAGCCCGCACCCGTACCCGTCAAAGCCATATTTCTCTTTCACGAATTCAGCGCATGTTACTCCAGCGTGGTTCCAGCATTTCACCTTGTCATGCCCGTTCTCGGTGATGGCTCCCACCGGGCACCGCTTCCGACAGCCATTACAAGAGCCGTCATAATAAAAAAGGCAGTAGGCATGGTGATCATCGTACGGCCTCTCCGTTGCAGTAACTTTCAGATTTGCGACCACGGAACCGACTCTATGCGCCTTGCCCTTCGGCGTGATCAGGCCATCGCACAGACCAAAGGTCCCAAGGCCCCCTGTATAGGCCGCATGACGCTCTGACCACTTGGAGATAAAGACATATTTCGCAGACTTCTCCCAAGTCCATTCAGGCAGGAGCACTGGAGCCACAGATTTCACGCCCTTGGTGGCGAGTTTGTCAACGACATGCCGTCGGAGACTGTTGTTG